>JBCBWB010000287.1:0-3858 GCA_039817275.1 Cyanobacteria bacterium J06648_1
CGAAGGATTAAAAGGCAATCATGATGAATTAGAAATCGTCATGCTTCAGCGGGGTGGCGAAATCCTTAAAGGAGATGTCAATGAGCTGTCTCGTCCTGCTGCGGAAAAGTCTTTGCAGCAGAGAAAAGCAGCAGTAAAGCTAATCTTAAATGCTTCGGTTACAGCGGTAGGCGAAGACTGGATCGAATATGAACAAGAAGGACAGACCCAAAAACTAGAGACAGCTACAGCTGCCTGGACGGCGGGAACAGTTACCCATCCTTTAATCAAGCAGCTTGCTGTAAGTGACGAAAATCGCGACCGCCAGGGCAAGTTAATCGTTACTCCGACTCATCAGTTACCAGAATATCCCGAAGTATTTGCGGGAGGGGACTGTGCGGTCAATCCAGAAGATCCCCAACCAGCTTTGGCACAGGTAGCTTATCAACAGGCTAAGGCGATCGCCACAAATATTGAGGCTACTTGTGTCGGTAAAGAAGTTCAGCCAGCCAAAATATCCCTCAGAGGCACTTTGATGAAGCTCGGTATGGGAGAAAGCGTCGCTGAAATTTACGATCGCCTAGAAGTAAAAGGCGAACCAGCTCATTTAATCCGTCAGGCAGTCTACCTCAGTTTGCTACCCACTCCCTTGCGTAACTTCAAAGTTACCGCAGAATGGTTCTCTGAAAGCATCTATCAAAAGTTGTTTAATTCTCAGAAATAAAGGTTGATTAGCAAAATTAAGGCTGATTTTGCAACACTCTTTTCTCAATGCATTGATTTTCTCTACACTGCTGTTGGAAACGCAATTCTGAAGTACAAAAAGTAGACTTCCACCAGGCATTACTCAATGACCAACCCCCGCCTGGGACATTAATGAGTATCCCTCAATGCCTCAACATAATTTTTCTACCGCAACAACCAGTTTTCCATCATGAAATTTCCACTTAGACAATATCTTAGACAGCTTTTTCTTGATCGCACCTATATAGTCAGTCCTCTAAAATACTGGCGAATTTATCGAGTCGAATATTTAGAACATTGTTGGAACAACAGCTTTCTCGAATACTGCTGGCTCTGTGACTACGATCGGTTTGTCGAGCAGCACTGGGACTGGATTGATCGCTATTACTGGGATGAAGGCGATCGCGGATATGTCGATCTCTACGAATATTGCTGGCAGCTTAATTATTATCGCTTTTGTTGCAGCGGTGATTGGCAAGAAGATTACGAAGAAAAATAGAAAAATAAAGCGACTTTGCCCTTGAGATTCGGCAGTTGTCAATGTTAATTACGTTAAAAGAAAAAGAATGTCACATAATCTATTTCTCACCACTGAAATCGATATCTTGGTTTTACTTTTGGTTGCTTGTCTGGCGGCGATCGCTTTTAAGAGCGTTAATTTTCCCTACACCGTGGGATTAGTGATTGTTGGTTTGATTTTAAGCAGTTTAGCCAGCAATTTTGAGGTATTAGAAATCGTCAATACCTTCAAGCTGTCAGAAGAACTAATTTTGTTTATTTTTGTGCCGCCGCTGATCTTTGAGTCTGCCCTGAATATGGACAGTAGATTACTACTGCGAAATCTAACCCCCGTGTTGGTTTTGGCTATTCCTGGGCTATTAATCTCTACCGCTATTGTCGGCACGGCTTTGGCTTGGCTTACACCGTTATCCCTGGGACAAGCTTTACTTTTTGGCAGTTTAATTTCTGCTACCGATCCAGTCGCCGTGATTGCTTTATTTAAAGAATTGGGTGCGCCAAAACAGTTAACCGTATTGGTAGAGGGAGAAAGTTTATTTAATGATGCCACGGCGATCGTAACTTTTAATATTATCCTGACTGCTATTGCCGCAGGACAGGTAGGAGAAGATGCCCTAAACCAGGGAATTATCTCTTTTCTAATTTCCTTTGTCGGCGGAATTACAGTTGGTGCAGTATTTGGTTACCTGATGCGCTGGACGATGAATCTCGCTCAGAATAACTCCTTAGTATTAGCTACTATTTCTACTATCACTGCCTACGCCGCTTTTCTCATTGCCGAGGAAATATTCCAAGTTTCTCCTGTAATGGCAGTCGTTAGTACAGGTTTAGTGATCGGTTGGTATAAGGCTAATCGCCTAGATGCAGAAGAGAGAAAGTATCTGGGTGAATTTTGGGAATATACCGCGTTTTTCGCTAATAGCCTAATTTTCTTACTAGTGGGTATTACCGCATCTAGCTTTGAATTTTTTGAGCAGCTAAGTGAAACTCAGTCTTTATTAACTATTTTGGGCATCACCATTGTTACTGTTCTCGTTACCAGAGCAATTGTGATCTTTACTTTAGTTCCCCTGGTAAATTTTTTCCGAGAGTCAAAAATTCCTTTTAGCTATCAGCTAGTTAGTTATTGGGGTGGCTTGCGAGGTGCAGTTTGTCTTGCTTTGGCTTTGAGTATCGACCCGCAATTTCCCAATCGAGATTTGATTGTCATTCTGACTTTGGGCATCGCCCTCTTTACTCTTTTGATTCCTGGCACTACTATCGGTAAACTGATTCAGAATCTCCAGCTCAATCGTCCTTCAATTTTAGATCGCCTGGGACAAGCCTCTGCATTGCTGATCGCGAAGAAGGAAGCGAGTAAAGAATCTAACAGTCCTGAAATTAACGATTACTTTTTACCGAACGTAATCCAAAGCTTTGCTCAAAAGCGCCAGCAAGAAGTTGAGCAAGCTAACCAGGCTCAAGCTGAACTACTGCAAGAACTTAACTTAAGTGAGGCGGAGGTTGAGCGAGTGGTTTGGTCAGAAGCATTAGCCATCGAACAACAAGTTTACAATGAGCTTCAGGATCGAGGATTCATCTCGAAAACAGTCTGGGCTGAGTTAACTTTGATGATGAATCTAAAATTAGATGCTCTACAGACAGGCTGCTTCCCTCCAGAATTATCAACTGCTGAACCTTTAAAGGTTCAATTGGGTCATTTGTTGGTTAAGATGTCGGGCGGCAACTCTTGGATGCGGAAGATTCAGACCCATCTGATGGCTACTGAATATGAATATCTAACTTTTGTTGCCTATAGTTGCGAACAGGTATCTCTTCGTCTTAGAGGTCTTATTGCCGACAGCAATATCTCCGAAACAGTTATGGACAACTGTGCCTGGTTCTACGAGAAGGTGAAACACCAAAGAATCCAACAGGCTCAAGCGATCGTTGAACAAACTCCCGAATTAGCGATCGCCTGTCAAACAAGAATATTAGATCGGGTTAGTTTGGTCGTCCAGAATGATGCTGTAGCAGAATTGCAGGACAAAGGAATAATTAGTCCATCTGTTGCGTCTCAAGTTCATCGGCTAGTCGCCTTTAAATAAGCCTTGAAAGTTCATTTTTATTCGATTAACAGTAAATAAGTCAATGGAAGTAAATTCACCCCACAACAAACCAATAACCCCTCAAGAATTAGAATATCTTGATCAACTGAAAAAAGTAGTTAGAAAATCCTTAGAAGATGGTAAATTCTCAATTTACGAATCAGATCGGATTAAGTCGATGATTCGAGCTGAAGGTAAAATAACTTATGTCAGGTTAATTACTTTCCGTAAAACGGTTAAAGAAGTAATGAGGAATATCGAGCCTGAGATAGAATGGCGTTCTAATCAATAATCAAACCTCAGAAATTACTCAATCGCCTAGATCTATCTGGCTAAAACTAGCCTTATAAAAAGGACGTTGCTAAATCAAGTTATGATTTTCAAACTTTCAACTTGATAGCGAGTATTTAAAAAGCTGATAGCCACGAGTAGATACTTTTCATTTTGGAGTGTGGGCAGAGAACAGCATTTTGGGGTTTCTCTTTGCCAAACCGACTACCTATTACCTATCGGGCTTATGCCAGCAAAT
>JBCBWB010000288.1:0-3806 GCA_039817275.1 Cyanobacteria bacterium J06648_1
GTACTGCGCTCAATATCGCTAGCGATCGTGTTAAGCAAGCCTATGGTTTTCCCTGTAGTAGGGCCTTGGGACAGTTAAAACAAATAGAATCCAAAGCTGATGAATATCAAAATCTATCTGAACCAAAGGTATTATTTATGGATTTTGTCGAATAATTAGGGCTTTTATTGTTTAAATTTCCATTTCTTCTAACCAGACTGGATCATTTTGATAAATAGTACCTCCAGTGATAACTGATAACCTTATCCCAGCAATGACATTGTTATATTGCGCCGCAGTTTTCAAAATATTCAAATCCTGCGGTAATTCTGCCTGTGCTAATGTCGTTACAACACAGCGAGGACAGGCTGTATCAATTTTTAGTCGGACAGAGCTACCAATGCTAAGAATATGACCAACCCAATTATTTTCTACAAAATCAGCCTGAGCTGACTGGGTATTAATCAATAAGTTGGGACGAAAACGACGGGGAGCAAATTCTCCAGTAGGATAAAGCTCTTGTAGGCGATCTAGAGTTGCGGTGGTCACAGCATGAACTGGACAAGAATCAAAAAAAGTCCCTGTGGGCATAAATAATTGAGTCACAGTATCGCGATGGGCTGTGCCTTCAACATCAGGCCAATATTGATCGAGGCTGGGAGTTTCTGGAACAGTAGAGAGAATTTCTACTTCTCGGTCGATCCAGTTTGATAGCAGAGTATTGATATGCGGCTGTTTGCTGTTTACCGTATTACCATTAGGAAGCGAAATCTTTACGGTGGGGGTAGGCTGACCAATTTCGGGGGTTTGCTCTAAAGCCGCATGGCAGTTAAGCAGAGCAGACCATTTTCGAGGATTCTTGGCGCTGGCAATGCGTTGAGTTTCTAGATCCCAAAGAGCATAAGTGCGATCGCCCAGCAATCCTTTAGTGCCAATCGCCGAAGCTCCCAATTCTTCTCCCTGCATGGATTTGACTGGATACCGCCATAAGGACTCCAGATTTCCCACTAATGTACGTTTCATAAAATGATGTCTTGCTCAATTACATTCTGTAGGGATAATTGTGCTTAACATTACCATGAGACTTTAATCATAAGAGTATTAAGTCTTACGAAATATGCCACACTAGTCCATTTTTCTTGTCAGGCTAGGTCTATAGGCATAACGATAAGTATCTTTGGGGTCGGGTGCCACGCCTTCCCCAATTAATTATTTATGATCTTGGTGTTCCCGAATTCCAAAAGCATTAGTTCTCCATGGGTCGGCAATTATTTACCCGAAGCTTTGGCTAAACTAGGCTTGGTTCGGGTTGCGTCTCTGGTTTTGTCTCTGGCTTTATTTCTGTCTCTGCTTTTGTTGCTTCCGTGGGTAGCCCTTCAATGGGACACTCTTCCGTGCCGACTGTCGAACGAG
This sequence comes from Cyanobacteria bacterium J06648_1, assembly GCA_039817275.1. Classification (GTDB taxonomy): domain Bacteria; phylum Cyanobacteriota; class Cyanobacteriia; order Cyanobacteriales; family Xenococcaceae; genus Waterburya. Next base: position 1,393 of record JBCBWB010000288.1, read on the forward strand.
TAATTGCTTCTGCCGTTTCCTTGGCTTTTTCGGGGTTGTTGACCCAATCGTGATAGAAATCAAAGGGACAGGCTGCTACGCCTTCTGCACCTTCCCCAGAGTTGATCAAGCCTGTATAGCCTCGGTGCATCAATTTGAATAAATGATTCTGAGATTGAGCATTAGCGCGGAAGTCACGAATAGCAAACTTGGATAGATTTGCATACTGCACGCCGTTCTCTTCTTCGCCACATTCACCCAAAGTTCGTCCATCAAATCCCACAATTGCCGAATGTCCGAAATAGCTATAAACCCCATCAAAACCAGAGGCGTTAGCCACTGCAACATAGGTGTTATTCATCCATGCCATTGCCTTGGAAACAATAATCTGCTGTTCTTTGGCGGGATACATATAACCCTGACAGCGCACAATCAATTCTGCACCCTTCATGGCACAATCTCGCCAAATTTCAGGATAGTTACCATCATCGCAAATAATCAGGCTAATCTTGAGTCCTTTAGGGCCTTCTGAAACATAGGTACTGTTGCCTGGATACCAGCCTTCAATAGGACACCAGGGCATAATCTTGCGATACTTTTGGACAATTTCTCCTTGATCGCTCATCAAGATCAGGGTATTGTAGGGAACTTTCTCTGGATGTGCTTCGTGTCTTTCTCCTGTTAAAGAAAAAACACCCCAAACTTTGTTGCGCTTACAGGCATCTGCAAAAATTGCCGTTTCCTCTCCAGGAATAACTGCTGCCGTATCCATCATTTCCTGGCGGTCATACATAATACCGTGGGTGGAGTATTCAGGAAAAATAACCAAGTCCATCCCTGGCAATCCTACTTTCATCCCATCGATCATGTCCGAGATTTTGTAACAATTATCAATTACTTCTTGTTTGGTATGGAGACGCGGCATTTTGTAATTAACTACAGCAACGCCAACTGCATCGTTGCTAGACGAAATATCACCATGAAAAGACATATTATCTGCTCCTAAAGTTATTATTTAATTGTTTTTCGCTAAGAATCGGTCTATGGGCTAAAAATGCAATAGGCTACTAATATCTTGGCTTATGAAAGATCGAAAATAAGACAGTCTAAAAAATGAGTTGAAAACGCTGCAATGCAACTCACGTAATGACACTTCAGTCTTAAAAGCATGCTATCAACTAGCTCAACACGATCTCGTATCTTTAGTTACAGGATTAGAGTATATTGTTATTGATTAATAACATTTAAACTAAAAAAGTATTCAAGAATTAGCAATCGACAGTATTGTCTATTTCCCATTGAGAAATATGAGCGCAATATTCATCCCACTGCTGATATTTTAGTTTTAGATAAGAATCCACAAATGATTCTCCTAAAGCATGCTTAATCACCCGATCGCTCTCAAGATTACGTAAAGCATCTAAGAGATTTGCTGGAAGTTTCTTGGTTTTTTCGGCAGGGAGAGGATCTGTGTAGCTATTATTATCGGCGCGATCGCCTGGGTCAATTTTTTGTTCCATGCCGTCTAATCCTGCGGCAATAAGGGCTGCGGGGAGCAGATAAGGATTGGCTGCGCCGTCTGGTAATCGTAGTTCAAAGCGATCAAAGTCGGGAATACGAATCATATGGGTACGATTGTTACCGCTATAGCTGATGGTGTTCGGCGACCAGGTTGCACCAGAAAGGGTTACGGGAGAATTGATTCGCTTATAGGAATTAATGACAGGATTGCTAAAGGCACATAAAGCCTGGGCTGATTTTAGGACACCACCAATAAATTGATACGCAAGAGGGGAAAGTTCCAAATCTTCGTCGGTTTCTTTAAACAAATTGATATTGCTCGTACTATCCCAGACAGAAACGTGAGTATGGCAACCATTCCCCGTCAGGTTGCTAAAAGGTTTGGGCATAAAAGAAGCACAAAACCCATGATTTTCGGCAATACTTTTCACCATGTATTTAAAAAAAGCATGGCGATCTGCTGTCACCAGAGCATCATCATAAGCCCAGTTCATTTCAAACTGTCCGTTGGCATCTTCGTGATCATTTTGATAGGGTTTCCAGCCTAAATCAAGCATTCCGTCGCAGATTTCACTCACCACATCATAGCGGCGCATTAAAGCCTGCTGGTTGTAGCAAGGTTTGGCAGCGCGATCGCGATTATCCGAAATTTCTTGGCGATTGGCTGATAGTAGAAAAAATTCGCATTCAACACCAGTTTTAACCAAATATCCCTTTTCTGCTGCCCGCTTGAGCATGCGTTTTAAAACCAACCTGGGAGTTTGTAAAATTGGTTTGCCATCTACCCCATAAAGATCCGCTGGCATCCAGGCTACATCTTTTTTCCAGGGTAGTTGAAACAGACTATGAGGATCGGGTACTGCCAAAATATCAGGATCGGCTGGTGTCATATCTAAATAAGCAGCAAACCCCGC
>JBCBWB010000289.1:0-3779 GCA_039817275.1 Cyanobacteria bacterium J06648_1
GGGACGAAGTGTGGTAGAACTGACCGCCATGGTGATCATGCAACAAACTTCGTCCCCTCAAAATACTCGCTTGTTAAGTCGGAAGATATATCTCCTGTTTGGCGATCTAGTTCCATCCTCACGTTTAGATATCCGTGTACTTCATCACCAACACAGGCATTCCAGTCATAAGTTTTGCCCGCAGCCCCGCTAGGAACAGCAATACTGGTGTTGATCGCCACACTTCGGTTTTCGTCACTACCAAAGGTTTCATCATCGTTGAGCTTAATAGTACCTGTAATGCGAATCAAGCCAGATTGAAATTCTGTGACTTGCCGCTTTCTTTTTTGGGTGATGCCGATACTTTGAGATTTGCCATTATCAAATTCAAAGATTAATCTCTCGCCATTACTCAAGCTGGGAACTTTAGCCAAAATCATCGTCATTAGATAATCGGACGGATGATCGAGGCTGTTACTTACATCTATCTTTTGAGCAGCAGAGGTTTCTAGAAACGCCTTGACCGAGCCGCTAACCAAGTTGTAACCCGCAAATTCAATCTTTTCCCGACGGCGTGGTTCTAGATTTAAATCGACAATGTTTGGGGTAGGTTGGCAAAAAGCAGGGTTTAACTGTAGAGCTTCCCCCGTCAGAGTTGCTCGCAGTCGAATCAAGTCTTCCTTGGCTCGTTGCCGCAAGAAATCGGTCGTGCATTTTGCTTCAATACCGACGTTACTCGTAGCGCGAGATAGAGTATCGGACACTTCGTTTGCCAGAGTCGATTGACCCTCTTCGATCAGCTTGTCTCGCGTTTCTTTTAAGGTTTCTTGCCAGCTATTTGAGTTCTTTTCGATTCTGCTAATTGCCTCATTTAAGGTATCAACTCCTGTTGAGGTAAGCTTCTCCTCATCACAAGCTGCAAGAGCCAGTGTGGTCAAAAGGATTAAAGAGAAAACATACTTCATTTACTTTTACCCGAAAAATTTTGACATTGTTATCTGGTATCTGTCATTAGCAATCAAAGGATCTCAAAACTGTTGCAAAAATAACGCCGTCCAACCTGAAAATTGCACTGCTAAACAATGCAACCGTAAAAGCAAGACGACGTAAAAGATGTTCCTGTAAATAAACCTCGGTCAAAACCGCGATTCTCTACAACAAGCTGTCTTAGTAGGCAAGACCCATACTGCGAGTAGTTTCTGCACCCAAATAGACGCGGATACTCAAGAAGTCAGTAGGACAAGCCGTTTCGCAACGTTTGCAACCCACGCAATCTTCAGTACGAGGAGACGAGGCAATTTGACCAGCTTTACAGCCATCCCAAGGTACCATCTCTAAAACGTCAGTAGGACAAGCTCTTACGCATTGGGTACACCCAATGCAGGTATCATAAATTTTGACGCTATGGGACATTTATATATAGCTCCAACTGCGAATGTTAGTCGATCGTATTCTAGATAGAATAAGGCTTAGTTTACCTTATGGGTCTATTCTGACTCGGCGAAAGACCTGATAACTTTAAATTCTGTTACAAGCCCCACGGAATACCGACTTATTTATTGATTATGTTTAATATTTCTTAAGGTAATTTGGCGCATAACCTTGATTTGAAGCTCAAAATCCGCTACATAATTAAGAAAGCTTCCATCAACTTCAAGCATGGTCAATTTCAATTCCTCGCGACAAAAATCAGCCACTTTGCCCGACCAGAGCAAGTTAATTAATACCTACTATGGTTTGATGGGACTTCATCCTTCTGCCTCAAATATTGCTATTCGTCGTGCCTATCGCCAGCTCAGTAAGAAATATCATCCCGACACGACGCAATTGCCGCCAAATGTCGCGACAAGTAAGTTTCAGCGGCTAAACGAAGCGTATGCCGTCTTGAGCAGTCCCGAAAAGCGATCGCTTTACGATCTTAAGATAGGCTATTCTCGATTAAATGTGATCCAAGCCCCAAGCTGGTCTGAACCTGAATCAAATCAATATTCTAAGACTGCTTATTTAGATCCGACAGACCGCCCCCTATCTTCTGGAGAAATCTTTGTATTGGTTTTGTTAGGACTAACTTTTGCGGGATGTCTCTTACTAGTCCTAATTGTTGCTTACCTACGAGGCTGAATCAGTTAACAGAAAGATAGACTCAATTAGCACATAGGAAAGCCTAGTGCAGCATTGCGAATGTATTCATTGACGCTAACTCTAGCCTTTTTGGCTTTATGCCTAATTACCTGGGCTTCAGCATCGCTCAGAGAAACCATAAACGTATTCGTATCGAATTGGATAGGCGTAACCTTGACTTTTTCGCTAGTAGTAAGAGACATGGCAAATAATTTGGCAAGTTATTTAGTTTTTATCCTTTCTATCTAAACTTTTTTCTCCTAACTTCTGCTGTGATGTCGGTCGCAATCGACATGCTAATAATCCTAAGTAGGAAACTGTTTAGTCTAAAACTCAATCTATCGCGTTATGGGCAATAGAGCGAGTAAGAAAAGTAATTTAAGAATAATTTAATATATTTTCGTGCTGAATGGTGCGTTTATAGAAAATAAAGTCCATTCTAGTCGCGTCAGACGTGAGTTAGCGATCGCCATATACACACCGATACACAGCGCAACCGCAATCGGGATCAAGCAAATAAGTCAGAGAACAATAGGAATTAGTAAACAGCAGGACTATATTGTTGTTGGTAATTCGCCAAATACTTCTTTAACCCAAACACAAGATGATTCTCGAAGTAGCCATCCTCAAAATTAAACCAGGAATGAATCAAGAATTTGAAACTGCCTTCGGGAAAGCTGCTCCAATTATCTCTGGAATGAATGGTTATCTAGGTCACGATCTCCAAAAGTGTTTGGCAACAGAAAATAAATATTTACTATTAGTTAACTGGGAAAATCTCACAGACCATACTGTAGGTTTTCGTGGTTCGGTTGAATATCAAACTTGGAAACAATTGCTTCATCATTTCTACGATCCGTTTCCCATAGTTGAACATTATCAAACTGTACTTAAAAACTAGTATTAAAATTAATTTTGGCTATCTCTGGAAAAAACCTTTCGCTTAAAATTGATCTAAATCAAGTTGTTTTTGCATAATCTAAAGGCGATCGGAAGACAAGGGTCAATAATTCATTTCTAATGGTAGTATTCCTGAAACTAATATTTTACTTGTGCAGAAATACAGTGCCTAAAGTCCTTTTGAACCCACGAATTTTACGGTTACGCTTTGTTTTTTCCATTTTAGGTATTTTGTTCGCAACTGCTAAAATACCGCTCGCCCAAGCCCAAGTCACGTCAGACAATACGACAGGAACTCAAGTCACTAATAATGATGGCGTAGCAGAAATCACTGGAGGCGAAACCAGAGGCGATAATCTGTTTCATAGCTTCCAAGATTTCTCGGTTCCAATGAATAATGAAGCCTTTTTCAATAATGCAGATAACATCGGCAATATCTTTTCCCGCGTCACGGGCGGTAATATCTCCAATATCGACGGCATAATTCGCGCTAATGGCAGCGCTAACTTATTTTTGGTCAACCCCGCAGGAATTATGTTTGGCGAGGGTGCGAGTTTGAACCTTGGCGGCTCATTTTATGGCAGCACTGCCGACAGTATTTTGTTTGAAGATGGTGAATTTAGCGCCGCCGATTTAGACAGCCCGCCTCTGTTAACGGTTAACGCGCCGATTGGCTTTAGTTTCCGCGATAATCCAGGAGATATTGCAAGCAATGGGGCTAATTTAATAGTTACTCCAGAGCAAGGATGATTGGGATGACCGAGGTTTAGCTGTTATAC
>JBCBWB010000028.1:0-35029 GCA_039817275.1 Cyanobacteria bacterium J06648_1
CGAGGCAGAAAAAAAGAATTAAGCCAGGGATGGTATTTACGATCGAACCGATGATTAATGAGGGAACCTGGGAGGCAGTGATGCTTGATGATGGTTGGACTGCTATTACTAAAGATAAAAAACTTTCAGCACAATTTGAGCATACTATCGCCGTAACCAAAAATGGAGTCAATATTTTGACCCAAGCTACATAGAAAGCCGTATAAAAAATTAGTATTCTGAGCGGCGGATATTGAAACAGCACCAGTCCTGGCGTTTCCATAATGCGGCTACTGTCCAACCTTGCTGTTCCACAACGTCGGCAATTTGGTCGGCTTGGGTTAGGAGAATGCCGCTCAAAACTGCCCAGCTTTTTTCATGGGTAATTTGATTAAACTTCGGAAACAGCTCAACAATGATATCAGCCAGAATATTGCAAATAATGCCATCGAAGGTTTCGTTCGCGGCAATCAGCTGTTCGACACTACCGTCGCGGACGATAATGCTCTCTCGATTTACTTGATTGAGCTGGCAATTACTACGGCAAGTTTTAGTCGCTAAGGCATCTGTATCTACTGCATAAACTTTTTTAGCTCCTAACAAGACAGAGCCGAGAGACAAAATACCCGAACCACAGCCGATATCTGCCACGTTCTGGTGTCGGTTGTTTGCGTCCGACAAGCGCATTTCCAGCGATTCTAGACACAACTGAGTAGTAGGATGAGTTCCTGTCCCAAAAGCAGCCCCAGGATCGAGACGTAAGACTAATCTGGTTGAGTCTTTTGGAGGTGTTTCCCAAGCAGGATAGATCAAAAAGCGATCGCCAATTTCCATCGGCTGCCAGTAGTCTTTCCAACCACTTGCCCAATCTTCTTCATCGATTAGCTGCCACTGAGCCTCGGGTACAGATACTTCCAATAGTTTGGCATCCTGCTCTAGCCACAAAGAAAGTGCAGCTAAATCCAATAGCTGAGTGTCTATTTCAGGAATATAGGTTTTGATAGAGATCCGTTTCGATTCCTTAGACTCAGCAGATTCCAACTCTAGATCTTGCTCACTATCCAAAACTTTGACTTCCGTTGCTGTTCCCGAACAGCCAAATTTTTCGAGTCGCCAAAAAACGGACTCTTCTAGAACTGGCTCGCATTTTACAACGATTTCCCACCAACGATTAGACATGAATTTTATAGGTTATGAGCTATACAAGAATTATCTGGATTGAACCGGTGAAGAGCGATCGTCTATTAGCGCTGGATGATAAGATTTTAGCCCGATCCACTATTTTGTTTTGGTTCTAGTAGTAGTTTTCCCATTACGCTCAAAAAATTTAGCTTTTTGCTCGATCTAAACTTTGATTGATTAGACTTGCAGATCTAAGCACGTCACAAAGTCAGTGAAGCGATTCACCAACTTTGATTTGCAACTATAAATTTATGCCCAATTTCTCGATAGGCTAACTATAAAGCGATAGCTTTAAACCGATAGCTTCACAGTATAGGCATCACGGATCCCGTCTACTTTAGTAATCTCTTGCAAGATCCCCTCCGGTAAGGGGTCATCCAGACTAAGAACCATCACTGCTTCTCCTCGAACAATTTTACGTCCAACCTGCATGCTGGCAATATTAACGTTATAACTACCCAGCAGAGAACCAATTTTACCAATAATCCCAGGCATGTCTCGGTGCAGCGTAAACAACATATTGTCGTTAGGGGGGACGTTAATCGGAAACTCGTCTAAATTAGTAATCCGAATTTCGCCTTCACTTAACAAGGCTCCTGTAACAGAATGCTTACCATTAGCTCCCTGTGCTTCGACATGAAGCGAACCGCCAGAATAGTCGCGAGTCGAGCTATCTTTGGTTTCAATTACCCTAATACCCCGCTCTTGAGCTTCGATCGCCGCGTTTACATAGTTTACTCGTTCTCTTAGGGCTTGAGTCAACAGTCCCTTGAGCGCCGCCACAATTATTGGTTGACTATCGTTGTTTGCCAATTCGCCCTGTAAACGAATGTTTAGCTCATCAATTCTGCCCCCTGCTAGCTGACCAGCCATCGTACCTAAAGTTTCGGCTAGTCTTAGGTAAGGTCTCAGTTTTTCCATCACGTCTGGATTGAGACCAGGAATATTAACCGCCGAACGGGCAGGAAGTCCCAATAAGACATCTCTGATTTGCTCCGCTACATCGGTCGCCACATTTACCTGTGCTTCAGCGGTCGAAGCTCCTAAGTGAGGGGTTAAAACCAAGTTTGAACCGACTTCTGTTAAAGGCGATTCTCCCAGTGGCTCACTACTGTAGACATCTAGCGCCGCGCCGCCAATTTTACCAGCCTGAAGAGCCTCCGCTAAGGCTGCTTCATCAATAATTCCCCCACGAGCGCAGTTAATTATTCTGACGTGAGGCTTCATTTTAGCTAAAGCCTCGGCATCAATTAGGTTAGCAGTTTCAGGAGTCTTGGGAATGTGCAGCGTAATGTAGTCTGCCTCCTTAAATAGCAGATCCAAATCGACTAAGGTACAGCCAATTCTTTCTGCCCTCTCTGCCGAAACAAAAGGATCGTAAGCTAGGAGTTTCATGTCCATTGCTCTGGCTACCTTGGCTACATGAGCGCCAATTTTGCCTAACCCAACAACGCCCAAGGTCTTCTTGTAGACTTCGTTACCAACAAATTTCTTTCGTTCCCACTTACTATTTTTGACCGATTGGTTGGCATCAGGGATTTGACGAGAAAGAGCCAGCATCATTGCCAAAGCATGCTCTGCCGCCGCAATTGTATTGCCCTCTGGAGAGTTGACGACCACAATACCATGCCGAGTAGCAGCCTTAACGTCAATATTGTCTACACCAACTCCCGCACGCCCAATAATTTTTAGATTCGTGCCAGCTTGAATCACTTCTGCTGTTACTTGAGTACCCGATCGCAGCATTAAAGCATCATATTCGGGAATTATTTTGATTAGCTCTTCTAAAGGCAGCTTAGTTTTTACATCTACCTCGGCGACTTGCGAGATGATATCGATACCAGCCTGATCGATAGGATCGGAGACGAGAACTTTTGCCATAGTCATGAATTGTTGTCTAATTCCCCAAAATCTTGTGGTGTTACCTAATAAAATCGATATTTAGAGTGCAAACTGGAATATTTGCCAGTTTAAGCAATATCTTTAAACTCGTTCTAGGCTTAATGTTTTAATAAGTGCAGTAAGCTATTTTAAAGGTAAAAGGAACTCTACTTCCTGATTTGTTAACAAGATTTTTGGTTTGTTAAAACTTTCTAATTTAGTTGAAGTATAGTCTCTAAATTATGTTTTCTTTTCGGCGATCGCCATTACGCTTCGGTCGGTAGTTTCTGAGCCACCGCTTCGATGGTTCGACGAATTTTGACTAAGATTTTTCTCCACCATAGTGGCTGGTCAGATTTTTTCGCTGGTGATGGGGCTGGTTCTGACTTGAGCGCAGGAACTGTAATCGCAATATCTGAATCTTTAATTTCTACTGATTCTGCTTGCGGCACGACTATTTGAGCTACCGTTTCTGAGGCAGAATTTGATTCAGTAATAGTAATTTCGTTCGTCTTAGTCTCTAGTTCCTTCAATGCTGGCTCAACTTTTTCAGCAGCATCATTGTCAGCAGCAATATCTAAATCTGGAACTTGATCTAGAATTTGGTCGGATGCATCAATCTGGGATTCTAACGAGGAATTTGCTGGTGTCTCAGCTACGGCAACACTATTTTCTGGCCTGGATTGAGCATCACTAGCGATCGCAATAGAGTTATCTAGATCAGTTGCCCGATCTGGCTCAGAATTGGACTCCACTTCAGAAGAGGCTAGTTCTGGCATTTCTGTTTCTGGCTTGGAGATAGCGGGTAATAGATCTGATTCTGATGTCTTGTTAGGCATGTCTTCCAACTCACTAGAAAAGATTTCTGGTTCGGGAATATCTGGTTCGGCAAAGTCTATGATCTCTGGAGTTCCCACTGGCTGAATATAGTAGCTTGGATCTACTATCCCTCGGGCTTCACTTGCAGATACTTCGTTTTTGACTAATTTAGCTAGAGTATCTTGCTGCTGGGGATCGTAAGTGAAAACTCGTGCTGTGTTGTTAAAGGTATTAGCGATCGCACTGCCCGATTGATCAATTAGCTCTAGCTGAATCAAATTGTCTCCTGGGGCAAATCCAGTCAGGTAATATGGTTGCCAATTTTCAACTATAAAACTTTCTCCATTGACAGTAGCTCTGACACGTAGTTTCTGGAGAGCGGGATTATTTTTGGTCGAAACACCATCGAGATCAGAGAGATAAAAATCTAACAGTACTGGCTCAGCACCAAAACTACCAGTGGGATTGCTGTAGGTCAACAGCGGCAGATTAGGGTCAGGACGATTATCGTTAGTTTCTGCCAAAACATTAAACGTAGTTTGAGCAAATGCACCTTCATTCTTAAAACTTTCGCCCCAAGCATTTACCGCCAATATTCTTACTGTATGAGTTCCTGGAGCAAGATTGGCAATAACGATTGGCTCCTCTAAGCTGTAAATTGCTTGAAGAGGCTCGTTATCCACAATCAAGTTTAGATGATTGCCCAGGTGAAGCTGATCATCTTCAAAGAGAGGTAAATTCTCTACTGCTATTTTGACGGTTATGTCTGTTTGATTGACGGTAACATCTTGCCTGGGAGAAGCAATTGTAACTTGAGGCTGATATTTTGTAAGCCTTTGGCTCAACTCCCGAATAACTTCAGGCGCGGTTACTTCTTCTAGATGACCTTCAACATTAGTCTGAGCTGCCAATCTATTAGAGCGATCACCTTCCCCATCATTAATTGCGTCAAGAGGCTCACAGCTAAGTAAACAACAACATAACAACACAACGACTATTGTTCTCAAACTTTTCATGTAGTATCTGTTAATAGGGTTGTAAATCAAAGTCGGCGTAGGTTTAACTGACCTCGAATCGGTCGTTTCTTATTACTAAAATTAAATCAGGATCTAGAGAATTTGAGGAAGATGATTGACATTGCCTTTTGTAAAGATAGTTTTTGTTTTGTGTACTTTTACCGAAAAACCATGGGGGTGTAAACCCTTTCAGGTCAATAATCCCATCCGTTTAAAATTTTGTTAAGCTTTATCCAGTATGCCGAGTTCTAAGTCATATGATCATATACAGTAATGCCTGTAGCTTGAACCTAAAAAACCTATTAAGGGAGAGCAAGCTAAGGTTGTATAAGAAGTAGTGATTTTCGGATCTCGCTTTTTACATAATAAAAAACCTGTTCTTCAGAATAGGAAAATCTAAATCTAAAATCTATTGCCCTGAGAGGAGAATCCTCATGACAATCAGTCCTCAGAAAGACGAGGCGAAAGTCAAGGTAACAGTTGATGTAGATCCAGTCCCTACCTCTTTCGAGAAATGGGGCAAGCCAGGTCACTTTGACCGCACTTTAGCCAGGGGTCCCAAAACAACCACCTGGATCTGGAATCTTCACGCTGATGCCCATGATTTTGACAGTCATACCAGTGACTTAGAAGATATTTCGCGAAAAATATTCAGCGCGCATTTTGGTCATCTAGCAGTAGTCTTTGTTTGGTTAAGCGGAATGTACTTCCATGGAGCACGCTTTTCCAACTATGAAGCTTGGCTTCTTGATCCTACTGTGATCAAACCTAGCGCCCAGGTAGTCTGGCCAATTGTGGGTCAAGACATCCTTAATGCCGATGTTGGTGGCGGTTTCCACGGAATCCAAATCACATCGGGATTCTTTTATCTTTGGAGAGCCTCAGGCTTTACCAACACAACTCAGCTATATGCTACCGCCATGGGCGGCTTGGTAATGGCTGGATTGATGATTTTTGCTGGCTGGTTTCACTACCACAAGCGAGCGCCCAAGCTGGAATGGTTCCAAAATGTGGAATCGATGATGAACCACCACCTGTCTGGTTTATTAGGCTTAGGCTGTCTTAGCTGGGCGGGACACCAGATCCACGTTGCTCTACCAGTTAACAAACTGTTAGATGCGGGGGTTGCACCAGCAGATATCCCGCTGCCCCATGAGTTCTTGTTCAACACCGACAAGATGGCGGAATTGTACCCAAGTTTTGCTGAAGGGTTACGACCTTTCTTTACCTTGAACTGGGGCGTTTATTCTGACTTCTTGACCTTTAAAGGTGGTTTGAACCCAACAACTGGCGGTTTGTGGTTATCTGACACAGCTCACCATCATTTGGCTCTTGCCGTACTGTTTATTATTGCTGGTCATATGTACCGTACCAACTTTGGTATTGGTCACAGCATGAAAGAAATTTTAGACGGTCATAAAGGCGATCCTCTACTGTTTGGTGGCGAAGGTCATAGAGGTCTTTATGAGATCTTGACTACTTCCTGGCATGCTCAGTTAGCAGTTAACCTAGCAATGCTCGGTTCTTTAACTATCATCGTTGCCCAGCACATGTACGCGATGCCTCCCTATCCCTATATGGCGATCGACTACGGTACACAGATATCGTTGTTTACTCACCACATGTGGATTGGTGCATTCTTGATTGTTGGTGCAGGGGCGCACGCCGCTATATACATGGTTCGTGACTACGATCCAGCGAAAAACGTCAACAATGTAGTTGATCGCGTACTTCGCGTTCGTGATGCTATTATTTCCCACCTTAACTGGGTCTGTATTTTCTTAGGCTTCCATAGCTTTGGTCTATACATTCACAACGACACGATGAGAGCCTTGGGTCGTCCCCAAGATATGTTCTCGGATACGGCGATTCAGCTTCAGCCAATTTTTGCTCAGTGGGTACAAAACCTACATACATTAGCACCTGGAACTACAGCTCCCACGGCAATTGAGCCTGTGAGCTATGCTTTTGGCGGTGGTGTAGTAGCAGTAGGCGGCAAAGTGGCAATGATGCCGATCGCTCTTGGTACAGCTGACTTTATGGTTCACCATATCCATGCTTTTACCATCCACGTAACTGCTCTAATTCTATTGAAAGGCGTACTCTACGCTCGTAGCTCTCGCCTAATTCCTGACAAAGCTAATCTAGGCTTCCGCTTCCCTTGTGACGGACCTGGACGTGGTGGTACTTGCCAAGTATCTGCCTGGGATCATGTGTTCCTTGGTTTGTTCTGGATGTATAACTCAATCTCGGTTGTAATTTTCCACTTCAGCTGGAAGATGCAGTCGGATGTTTGGGGAACGGTTGCACCAGACGGTACGGTGTCTCACATTACGGCAGGTAATTTTGCCCAAAGTGCTATCTGTATCAATGGTTGGCTGCGTGATTTCTTGTGGGCGCAAGCTTCTCAAGTTATCAACACCTACGGTTCGGCTCTTTCTGCCTATGGAATTATGTTCCTTGCAGGTCACTTCATCTTTGCCTTTAGTCTCATGTTCCTCTTTAGTGGACGTGGTTACTGGCAAGAATTGATTGAGTCCATCGTTTGGGCGCACAACAAATTAAAAGTAGCTCCAGCTATTCAGCCTCGTGCTTTGAGCATTACTCAAGGTCGTGCAGTTGGCGTAGCACACTACTTACTGGGAGGAATTGTTACCACATGGGCATTCTTCTTAGCTAGAACGCTATCGTTGTAGCTGTTCTTCGGGCAATGTCGGTCTTACGATTCGGGTTTAGTCTGTTTTGTAAGATTGGCAAAGCCAAAAGGCGATCGCAAACTTTTGGTTCACAATCGCCACCAGAAAAATTCAACGGTAGTTAGTTAATAAACATTAAGCTAGCAGGCTGAATCAGCAACCGTGTTTTAACAAAAGTTACTATCTAAATCAGATTGACGATAGTAAAAAGATAGAAATGAGCGGGAAGCGAATAGCTTTCTCAAGCCCATTTCCCACCTCTACAGGAGAATTCTACCCATAACCTATGGCAACTAAATTTCCCAAATTTAGCCAGGATCTCGCCCAAGACCCGACCACTCGTCGGATCTGGTACGGAATTGCCACTGCTCATGACTTTGAGCTGCATGATGGTATGACAGAGGAGAATCTTTACCAAAAGATTTTTGCTTCACACTTTGGTCACATTGCCATCATCTTTTTGTGGACTTCTGGTACTCTGTTTCACGTTGCTTGGCAAGGTAACTTTGAACAGTGGATAAAAGATCCTCTAAACACTAGCCCCATCGCCCATGCGATTTGGGATCCTCACTTTGGTGAAGGCGCAATTGATGCTTTTACTCAAGGTGGCGCTTCTAACCCCGTAAACATTGCCTATTCTGGGGTTTACCACTGGTTCTATACCATTGGTATGACTAGTAACCAAGAACTATATCAAGGGTCAATTTTCTTATTGCTCCTATCCTCAATTTTCTTGTTTGCTGGCTGGCTGCACTTACAGCCAAAATTCCGTCCTAGCTTGGCTTGGTTCAAAAATGCCGAGTCTCGCCTCAACCACCACCTAGCTGGTTTGTTTGGGGTCAGTTCTTTGGCTTGGACTGGACACCTAGTACACGTTGCTATTCCCGAATCTCGCGGACAGCACGTAGGTTGGGATAACTTCCTTTCCACTCCTCCTCACCCTGCTGGTTTAGGGCCATTCTTCAGCCTTAACTGGGGTGTGTATGCTCAGAATCCTGACACTGCTGGTCATGTGTTTGGTACTTCTGAGGGAGCAGGAACGGCTATCTTGACTTTCTTAGGTGGTTTCCATCCGCAAACTGAGTCTCTCTGGTTGACAGACATCGCCCATCACCATTTGGCGATCGCCGTTATCTTTATTATTGCTGGACACATGTACCGTACCAACTTTGGTATCGGTCACAGCATTAAAGAGATTCTCGACACTCACAAGCCACCTCAAGGTGGATTGGGTGAAGGACACAAAGGGCTATACGATACCTTGAATAACTCCCTCCACTTCCAGTTAGCTTTGGCTCTGGCAAGTTTGGGTACGGTTACTTCTTTGGTAGCGCAGCACATGTATTCCTTACCGTCTTACGCCTTTATTGCGCGGGACTACACAACTCAAGCGGCTTTATATACTCACCACCAATATATTGCTGGGTTCTTGATGGTCGGTGCATTTGCTCATGGCGCGATCTTTTTAGTTAGAGATTACGACCCCGAAGCAAACAAAAACAACGTACTTTCTAGAGCGTTAGAGCATAAAGAAGCGATTATTTCCCACCTAAGTTGGGTATCTCTCTTCCTTGGTTTCCACACCTTGAGTTTGTATGTACACAATGATGTAGTAGTAGCTTTTGGTACTCCTGAAAAGCAAATCTTGATCGAACCTGTGTTCGCGCAATTTGTTCAAGCCGCTTCTGGTAAAGCTCTCTACGGATTTGATACATTACTTTCTAATCCTGATAGTATCGCTCAAACTGGTGCAGCTTGGCTGCCTGGTTGGTTAGATGCGATCAACAGTGGCACTAACTCATTGTTCCTCACCATTGGTCCTGGAGACTTCTTGGTTCACCATGCGATCGCTTTGGGATTACACACCACAGTTCTAATCCTGGTTAAAGGTGCATTGGATGCTCGTGGTTCAAAATTAATGCCCGACAAAAAAGACTTCGGTTTTGCCTTCCCTTGTGATGGCCCTGGTCGTGGCGGTACTTGCGATATCTCAGCTTGGGATTCCTTCTACCTCGCGATGTTCTGGATGCTCAACACCCTGGGCTGGTTGACCTTCTACTGGCATTGGAAACACCTGGGTATCTGGCAGGGTAATGTTGCTCAGTTCAACGAAAACTCTACCTACCTCATGGGTTGGTTCCGCGATTACCTCTGGGCAAACTCTGCTCAATTAATTAACGGCTACAATCCATACGGTGTAAACAACCTTTCTGTTTGGGCTTGGATGTTCCTCTTTGGACACCTGGTTTGGGCAACTGGTTTTATGTTCCTCATCTCTTGGCGTGGATATTGGCAAGAGCTGATCGAAACAATCGTTTGGGCGCACGAGCGTACTCCTCTAGCTAACTTAGTTCGCTGGAAAGACAAGCCCGTTGCTATGTCCATCGTTCAAGGTCGTGTAATCGGTCTAGCTCACTTTACGGTGGGATATATCCTGACTTATGCCGCCTTCCTGATTGCCTCGACCGCTGGTAAGTTTGGTTAGCAATAACGGAAACTTCTTAAGTCGATAAGTAATCTTCCCTCATCCTCGGATGGGGGATTTTTTATTGAACAGATTTTTGATGGTTTATCCCATATGTATTAATCTCAAATCAAGCCAATTTCTCGTAGGCGCTGAGTTAGAAATTCCCCTGCTGTAATGTCTGAAAATTGCTGCGGATGTTCATCATCAATACAGGAAGGCAGACAAGTAAGATCCATTGGGGAAACTGGATGCATAAAAAAGGGAATTGAATATCGAGGAGTATTCCACAATTCTGAGGGCGGATTAACTACGCGATGAATAGTTGATCTGAATTTTTTATTAGTAAGTCTTTCCAGCATGTCTCCCACGTTAACGACAATCTGTTCGGGTAGTGCCGTCACAGGAATCCATTTGCCATCTTGACGGAGAATTTGCAAGCCAGCAGCACTGGCTCCCATGAGGAGAGTAATTAGATTTATATCGCCATGAGCAGCAGCTCTAACGGCATCAGCGGGGATGTCTTCTGGATTATTAAGCGGAAAATAGTGAATTGGGCGAAGAATGCTATTGCCTTGTTTGATCCAGTTGTCAAAATAGTTTTCGTTTAAATTTAGGTAAAGAGCGATCGCTTTTAAAATTTCAATTCCTGCCGCTTCGAGGGTACGGTAAGCAGTTACAGTGGCGGTAGCGAACTCTGGAACTTCAGCGGGGAATACATTGGGGGGGTAACCCAACTGATGTAGCTCAGACTCGGCAATCTCTTGTCCTATATGATAAAACTCTTTTAAATCACCCACGCTCCTGCCCTTAGCATGCTCTTTGCCCTTAGCCGTATAGCCTCTTTGCCCACCGATACCCGCTATTTCATAGTTCAATTTGGTCGTTTCGGGAAGAGCAAAAAATTCTTTGACAGCTAGATATAAATCTTCCGTCATGACATCGGACAAGCCATGATTTTTGACGGCTACAAAGCCGATATTCTCGAAGGCATGTCCTAACGTCTGTACAAATTTCTGCTTACGCTCAGTCTCGCCGCCAGTGAAATCATTCAGATCTACGGCAGGTATTTCATCAAAGAGGATATCGCTCATTAACTAAATCTTGGGTAGTTTCCGATTAGGTATAGCAGAGGATTCGTTGTTTGCGCCAGGTATTTTAGCCCAGACAAGGGCAAGACAGAAGCTTACCCTAAACATGCTAGAAATTGCCTATTGTTGAACTAGATGCAGTACGTGTCCGTCAGGATCGCGTAGGGACAAAGCTTGACTAAAGCCCAGTTCATTAACAGACATTTTGACCACGCCAGGAGAAATAAACTGACAGGGTGCAGCGCGCAATTTTGCTTCCAGGGTGGCTAAACTATCAACTTCAATTACAGTTTGGTAGTGCCACAAATCGCAGGCACGACTATCGACTGGCATATCTCTACCATCGCTAGGAGCAATATAGTCTAGTAGCTCAAAACCAATTCCCTCGCTCCCGACTAGGGTATTGACGTGAATTTTGGAACCAAAAACCCCAGTAACGTGTTCAAACTCTGTACCGTAGTTTTCCACTTCTCCAGCTAATTCTAAATCAAGATAATCCTGATATAGTCCAAAGCTTGCCTGGGCGCTTTTTACCCCAATTGCTGTATGGTCGATGCCCAAGAACAGTTTGTCAGTTTCTTGCGACCATTTGCCCGGTGCCTTATCCGCAGGTAGGGCTAGCAATTCCAAATTGTGTCCGTCGGGGTCTTTGAAGATAAATGCCTCGATTCCCGACGATTTTAAATTTTCGGGTAAGGTTTGGGGGCTAGTAGAGGTATGGGTGACTCCGTGCTGGCGTAGGTGCTGATAAGCCTGATCCATATCACTGACAATAATCGCCATGTGCTGAAACCAGCGATCGTTACTGCGAGAATCCACGGGGACAGGTCTTCCTTGAGGAGTCAGATATTCCATCAAACCGATTATTTCGTTGCCAAGCTGCATCTGGACGATGCGCATCCGTAGACCAAACACCCCCTGTAATCTTTCCCAATCTTCTCCCGCAACTTCTATATCCTTAATTTTCTGAAATGAGAGGACTTTTGAATAGAACTCAATCGACTGTTCCATCTGGGAAACAGTCATGCTGACATATTGAATATTGGACATGAACTCGGCGTAATTTACTTTGCTACTATCTCTTAAGATCTTAATTTATCTGGGTGAAAGGCGATCGCTCTTTTTGAGTCTCAAGTATAAAAAATAAGAGAGGAAAATTGCGCTTATACTGTCATCTATCTGAAGATATATAATTTATGTAACGTTTGAACATGTCAAGAAAAAAAATATATCTTATAGTAGATGAATTATTTTATAAATTTATGTGGACAATTTAATTTTTGGTTATGAAAAACAAACTACAAGAGCTGATTGGCAAACCTAATGTGTGGCTCTATATTAAAAGCAGTAATGGCTGGCTCAAAAACGTTGAAATTTTAGAGGTTGAATCGGATATTGTCACCTTTCGCTATCAACATGAATCTGCCGATGAGGTGAAGGTTTGGGAAAAGACAACTAGATTGGAAAATATCTTGGAAATTGATATCCGTTTAGTTGCCGTGCCCAAGTGCGATCGCAAGATTCAAGATGTGAAAGATAGATTTACTCGCCTTTTAGAACAAGATTAGACCAGAACTAATTAATTTTTGAGTCACGCTTCAAGCTCAATAGCACTCCGAGATCTAGTCCGATCTTGGAGTTTTTTCTTGGTAATATCCCAAAGCAATATCACTTATAAAAAGATCTGTCTTCAGGAGCAGCACCCAAAACTGTAAGATCTACTTAATACTTGCAGTTCCCTCAAAGAAGGATAGATTTATGACCATCGCTACTAATATTCCCGCTTTTTGCCAGGGGATCGAACATTTCAAAGAGACTCTGCCCGATTTTGAGCAGTATAGTTCTCCCGCTATCAAAGCAGGGCAAACTGCGATCGCCTCTCCCTCAGATAAAGCTGCCGTATACCAAACCATGTTGGCTGCTGATGCCTTACGCTACCTAACTCTCCAAGTTACCGCTAGTAAACAGTCGGGTCATCCTGGAGGATTTGCTTCCATTGCCGATGCGATCGCGGCTTTAGTCATGTTAGGACACAAAAATATCATTACCGAGGTGGGACACCACGCTCCAGGCTTCTATAGTAATGTCTTTTTAGATTCTTCCTTAGAGGCGATGGGGATTAGTAATGTTCGAGAGATGAGCGATCGCTTTCGCGAAAAAGATGGTTTGCTGGGACACCTTTCAGGTCAGATTCCTGGCTTGCTTAATCCTGCGGGACCCTTAGGACAGGGACAGCATTTTGCCATGGCGGGAGCAAAACTACATCCTGGGGTCTTGTTTCCTGTGACTATTGGCGATGGTGGTTTAGGAGAACCCTACATCATGAGTAGCTTTGGTCACTTCAACACTGCCTATCCCCAGGTGACAAACTTCCTGCCAATTTTGGTTTGGAATGGCTATTCCCAAGAACATCACAGCATGGTGTCTACTAAAACCAACGCCGAGATGATTAGCTATTGGGGGGGTAATGGTTTTACCGAGATTATCCTCGTGGATGCTAAAGACTATGACGATAGCAATCAGGTAAGTGACTATGTAGACAGTACTCTGTTTTCCCTAGCAGGTAGAATGGCATTTACTCAAGCCGTCTTAGAAGGAGTCGATAAAGCGGCAAAATCAGCCCTCGACGGCAAGTTAACAGTATTAATTGTCAAACAGCTCAAGGGTGCGGGAGTTCATAAGCGCGGCGCGCAGTCCCACAACCTATATCCTGGCGATAGCGTCGAGAAAGACTATATCGCTGCTGCATTGAAAGAGAGAGCATTGACCCCCGAAGCCTGGCAACTGGTTCGCGATAACTACACTAAGTCTAACGGTGGTGCAGCGGTGAAGACTGCCGTTACCGAACAAGAATATTCCATTCCCGATTTAGGGACGATTCCCACCGAAGAATATAGCGTTGGTGGCGAAAAGAAAGTAGCTACTACCGCCATGGGAGCGATCGCAGCTTATGTCGGACAGCAAGACCCCAATTTTATTGTGGCGAATGCCGATGGTAACGCTGCATCGGGAATCAAAAATATCAATACTGCCCTCAAAATTATTCACCCTACTGACGATCCGATCTACTTTCAACAGCCCAACGGACAGGTATATGAACCTCTGAGCGAAGATGCCTGTGCGGGACTGGCAGCAGCCCAGGCTTTATTTGGCGCACGTAGCCTGTGGTGTTCTTACGAATCCTTTGCGATCAACGGTTTACCCATCTGGCAGACGGTGACTCAGGCAATGGCAGAATTACGCCGTCCTACTCCTTCGACCATTACCCTCTTTACCGCAGGGGCATTAGAACAAGGTCGTAACGGTTGGACACACCAACGTCCTGAAGTAGAAAACTACTTTGCGGGCATGATGCGTAACGGTAATGTCTTTCCACTCTTCCCTTGTGATGCCAATAGTATCCAAGCCTGCTATGAATGGGCATTGGGAACCAAAAACAAGGGTATTACGATCACCGCTAGTAAGTCTCCCCTGGAAATTCGTACGACTTTAGAACAAACTCGCGAGGCGATCGCCAAAGGCGGCATAGTCTTACAGGAAATAGATCCCCCCGAAGCCTCCCTTGGTAAGGGCGGTAAGTCAGTTGTCTTTGCCGTTATCGGTGATATGACTTTAATCCCCGTCTTTGCCGCAGCCGAACAGCTAAAAGCCCAAGGTATAGGCTCAAAAATTGTTTCTGTAATTAATCCCCGTCGTCTATATCGTCCTAGCGATGTTGCTTGGGATACTATTACTCAAGCCCAAGATGGCGATTTCCTCTCAGATGCGGATTTCTCTAACCTGTTCGATGGTGATGCTTTGATCGGTGTTACAGGCGGTTCCAGCGCCATGCTAGAACCTGTAATGCTGCGGAGTAATAGCAAGCGAGATATGTTTGCCTGGAAACGGGGCGAAACTACCTCCAGTGCCGCGCAAATTATGGAGTTTAACGGTATTACTGCGGATAATTTTGTTAAACGGGCTAAAGAATTACTTAGTTAGCCTCTTGTTTGTTAGGGTGAGCATTTGCTCACCTCATAATTGACCGTATCTGAGTCGAGAAAATATTAAGTAGGGGAATTCGGAAATTATAAATATGGATTTACCTCTGTCTGAAGAAAATAGAAAGGAAGTGAACAAATATTTTTCTCTTCGTCAAGCTGTTGCTAGATAGTCCCTGTAGTTATTTATTATTTTATTACTACAGTTAATCTTAGAATAAAGAAAAATGCGATCGCCTTGCGAAATTAGCTTATCTCCCGCTCTTCTGGTTTTAAGTCGCAAATTCGACTGAACCCTCTCATATTATGAGTTGATACGATCGCCGAAATTAAAAGATAGTTTTGAAATTTTTTTGCTTATTTTTTATTTAATTCTCTAAACAAATTGATTGTATTTTCAACTGTAAGTGAGGACTGATAGGATCTCCTTTGGCTAATTTCAATAATCCCCAGTCCGCCAAACAAATTACTATGACGGTAGGTCAATTAATTAAAACGACTACAGCAAATTTGCGATCGCCTGTTCTAATTCCGATTGTTCTAAAGTACTCAGCACAAAAACTTCCTGTACTGTTTTCCCCTGACGAGCGATGATCTTATAGCCGCCTCGGATGGGGACAGATACCCGCAGCTTCATCTTCGGAATATGGCTTCTGGTTTTCTTAATTCTGCCTGGGGTGACGGTAGTTATTCCCTCGCACTTAATCAGCTTTTCCAAAATCGGAATTAAGCCAGCTAAATGAGTTGAGTGATTCCAGACTAACCGACCATCAGAAGCCATGATTATTTCTCCCTAAGACATTAAACATCAACTAAGACAAGCTTTGCAAGCTCTACTGTCTTATCTATCAATGATAAATGCTCAATGTTCAACTCGCGCATTACATGCGGCACAGACGAGCGCGAGGCGCTCTAGTCTTCTTTCAGAAGACGATGGGGCAAATGCCCCGTTTAGCGCAGATCGTCGTCGCAGGGCATTCGCCCAGTACGTCGTCGCGGAACGAATGTTCCAGTGCCTTGCGGAGCAAGGTCACAAAGGCGAGAGTTTGCCGCATGTCGCTTCGCGTCGCACGACTTGCGACTCTTCGAGTCGCGCACAACTGGAAAGCTTTGCTTTCGCGCGAACGGCGCTGATGCGCCAGCGTTGCGAAGCAACTCAGCCTGCGAATGCAGGCAGGCGCGACGCAGAGCGCCGCTTTGGGCGAATGCCCTGTCCTCGATAGAGGCTGTGGGTCGCTCGTCATTGTTTAATGATAAATGTTCAATGATTCAGGCTTTTTCTAAAGGTGCCATCGTTAATCCTGCACGATGAAGCTGCTGATGATAGAGTTCTGCTTGTTCTTGAGGCCCTACCCAAACCATCGCCTGTCCTTCGTGGTGAATTTGGTCTGTTAATTCTCTAGCGCGATCGCCGCTCATGCCAGGAATATACTTTAATAAACACTCAATTACGTGGGGAAAGGTGTTGTGGTCGTCATTAAGAACAATAATTTTATAGTTTGGGTAGTGCTGCTTAATGGTCTGACCAGCTTTTTCTTTGACAACAATGGGGGAAAGGCTCATGCTAATAAACTTCAATAATTCAACTTGCAGACTATGTTGCGGTAGATATCAGACAAATCTACCTGTGATAGTATTTCTGCTCATTTCACAACACAATCAGTTTACCTAATTTTTTAGATTTTCTTCAAATTCAAATCAATTTCTACTATTACTCCTGAAGTGCGGCGGATCTGGCTTGTCTGATGTTAGCTGAGTCTATAGTTATCAAAAAATAATTAATAGAGATCGAAAGTTGTTTTTTAGCTGCTACTGAGCTAAATTTCAGCATACCTGTGAACGAAAGATCGGCAGATCTCAAACCAAGCTGATTTAAAATCGAGCATCCTTTATTACCGAGTATTAGCGAAATATGAAAATTGCAATTGGCTGGTTATATCCGACGTTAATGAGTACCTATGGCGATCGCGGTAACGTTATTTGTTTGCAACGGCGCTGTCAGTGGCGCGATATTGAAGTTGAAATCGTACCTCTCAAGCGAGAAACAGAGGCGAAGGAATTCGAGCAGGTCGATATTATCGTTGGTGGTGGCGCACAGGATCGCCAGCAAGAAATTGTCATGCGCGATTTGCAGGGAGCAAAAGCCGCTGCCCTCAAAGCCAAGCTAGATGAAGGTACACCAGGAGTATTTACTTGCGGTTCACCCCAGCTTTTAGGTCACTATTACGAACCTGGTCAGGGTAAAAGAATCGAGGGTTTGGGCTTGTTAGACATGGTTAGCCAACATCCAGGCATCGAAGCGCAACGCTGTATTGGGAACCTAGCTTTTGAGATCACGGCGACACCTATTGCAGCAGAATTAGTCGCTATAGCGGGAGAAAAGCCGATCGTTGTTGGCTTTGAGAATCATGGCGGCAGAACTTACCTTCAGGATGTACAGCCTTTGGGCAAAGTAATTAAGGGCTATGGCAACAACGGCGAAGATCAGACCGCTGGGGCTTTTTATCAAAATGCGATCGCCACTTATTCTCATGGTCCTCTGCTACCCAAGAATCAGTTTGTGGCGGACTGGCTAATCAAAAAAGCTCTGCAACGAAAATATGAATCGGAAATTGCACTGACTCCAATAGACGATTCTCTTGCTATTGCAGGGCGTAAAGCGATGTTGCAGCGAATGGGAATATCAGTGTCTGCCGTTGCAGTTTAGCCGAAAATACGCATTTTATGGCTCCAGTTGCGTGCGTTGCAACGTAATTTGCCTTAGTATTGCAGAAAGACAATTTTATGCAAGATCGTCTTGCAAGATGTAAATTTTAGCAATTGCAACCACAACTATGACTAGAAAAGTACTAGATACTGGTTCTGCTGGAGCTTTAGTTCTACTGATACCATTGGCTTTTAGTTTTGTAGTTTTGTATGTGCTATGGCCCTTTTTGCTCTTAATTGCAGCAATAATCGTAGCTTTCAAAATTTGGCAAGACTATAGATGGCAGAAATGGTGTGAAGAGATCAACCCTGACTTCAATCAGTTGATCAAGGAAAATAAAGGTTACATAACCCCAGCAGACCTATCCATCAAGGCAAATCTTACCCCCAATGCGGCTAAAGCATTTCTCGTCCGCAAGAGTGACGAATATGGCACGCAACCTCAATCTTTAGAAGACAAGGGAGTAATGTATTACTTTCCTACTGCCAGTGCCTTGGGCAGCATTCTAGACGACAGTGAGCCAGAAGCCGCAGTAAACTCCTATCAATTGGCAGCCAGAGACTCTAGCAAATTATCTGTTAGAGGCATTGCCCAATTAGCGAAGCAAGAACAAGAACAAACTGAAGACACCGCTACAGATCCTGAACCATCTTCGGTCGCTCTAATTACGAGAGAAGAATCGCCCCAGACCACTACAGTTAATCCTGAGTCCGAAACCGTTAGTTCCAATATCAACCCCGCCGCTTCTATTGATGCGGGTCAGTCATTGATTCAAGCTGAACTAGCCAAACGCCTCGACCTTAATTCTAGTACAGTTGGCAGACGCAAATCTGACCCCGATTTTCCTCTGTGGAGCATGAGCAAAGATCCAGAAGGAATAGCTTGGAAATATGACCCAGACACCAAGCTTTATGTAGCAGACGTTTCAGACTAAATTACTTCCTGTTGCGCGATCGCGTATTAATTCATCTGTTTCAGACTATGGTTCGAGGCAGACAGAATCTAACTAAGGATTAGAGTTGTAACGAGATAAATAGCCTAAATTATAGGTATTGTTCTCTGCCCTCTCTAGTCCTTAAATTTTTGAACATTTAACATTGTTTGCTAGACAAGATCGTTTTTTTAATCTCGATTGGTAAAGATAAATATTTAATCAAAAAATAAATGAATCAGCACTGGCATTGGCAGACCTGGCAAGACTGTAGCTATCTAACCTGCGAGCTATTATCGCCTTGGCAACATGGTTTTTTTACTCAAGGATTTTATCCTCGTACTCCCGAAGATCTCACTTCTATCCTGCAACCAGAAACAGTAGCTTATCGAGTTAAACAGGTACATGGAAATTCGGTTTTAACTCCAGAAGAAATAGCAGAGAAATTGGCTCAAGCGGACTATACAAATAATTTAGCAGAAGCCGATGCCCTAATTAGCGATCGCCCTCAACAATCAGTTTGGGCTGCCAGTGCCGACTGTACTCCCGTCCTCATCGGCGATCTCGTTACAGGAAAAGTCTGTGCTATTCATGCAGGGTGGCGTGGGACAGCACAAAAAATCGTGCCACAGGCGATCGCCCGATTTTTGAACTTTGGCAGTCAGCTAGAGGACTTGCGAGTGGCGATTGGTCCCGCAATTTCTGGCAAAATGTATCAGGTAGACGAGAGCGTGGCGCTCAAAGTTGTCCAGACTATTGTTTCTGCTGACTTAGAGCCAGAAGTAATTTTAACCAAACTCAAACAATTGCCTCAAGCACCTATCTTCGATGATGAGCTGCCTGGCAAGGTTCGTTTAGATGTCCCCAGAGTGAACCAGATACAGCTAGAACAACTGGGTCTTAACTCCGTTCAAATTGCGATCGCTCCCTACTGTACTTTTAAAGACAGCGATCGCGAAGCTAGTCGAAGACATCGCTTTTTCTCCTACCGACGCACGGGCGAAAAGAAAGTGCAATGGTCTGGTATTGTATCAAAATAATTACCTCTAGCTTACGAAGTTTGTAATGCGAAGCCAATCCTTAAGCTCAGGACAGGAAGCTTTTTGTTACCTCTTACCTCTTACCTCTTACCTCTTACCTACTTTGCATTTCAACTCTGTCGATAAAATCTTAGCTCAACTAGAAAACCAGCCTGGTTGGGAGAAATTTCGCGCCCATCGTCAGCTTTTAAAGTGCTGGGAGCAAGTGGTAAATCAGCAAACTGCCCAATATACTCGTCCTCTGTACATCACCAGGCAAATTCTATACGTGGCGACTTCTAGTGCCGCTAGAGCGCAGGAACTTTCTTTTCAAAGGTATACCCTACTCAAAAGGCTCAATCAACAGCTAACCTTTGACCTCAAAGACATTCGCTTCTCCTCTTCAGGATGGCATCAAAAAACCTACAGCCACTCAGAACAACCAACTCTGTTTACGATTAGCGATCGCCACAAATCCAAGAGTCTGCTCAACCCTGTTGCTGCTGCCAAACAAAAAGACAAGAAACAGGAGGAGGTCAAAACTTCTCCCCAAGATAGAGCAAAAGAAGCCGTACAGTTTTGGTTAAAGGCGATTAAACAACGAGAATTGGTCACTGTTCCCTGTCCTAGCTGTAATTCTCCCACCGCCACAGGTGAATTAGCAAGATGGCAAATGTGCCACCATTGTGCTGCCCAAAAATGGTCAGAGGAATATCGAGTACCAAGCTTTTCTAAGCCTGAATAAAAAAATATTATAAAGAAAATGAACTTCTTTCTTCACGATCCCCATAGCTTTTTTGCCGAAAACTCCTAGAAATTACTGAGAAAAAAAGTACTTTTTGATACGGTTTTCTATTTGTTTTATAGTCTCCCGTTGCCATTTATTACTCAATTCTAAAGACAATATAAAGTATTGATCGTACCTGGGGATCACTATAACCTACGCCAGATATCGGTTTGAATTGGATTGGTTAGATTATGAAGACAAAGCAGAATAAGAATAGCGGAATTGAATAAACCGAGTCCAAAATCCCAAAATGAAAGAGATCAATACTTCAACTTCTGCCTGTCGCTTCTGTCGCTACTATGAGCCAGAGGGGCGCAGAGGCGGTTCGTGCCAAATGTTGGGTGTGCCAGTTCAAAGTAGTTGGTCTGCATGTAGCTTAGCTTTGCCACCCTTTGAAACTACCCTAACGAAACTAGAAAATATATTTCAGTTGAAAACTACGATCCCGTTGAATTCTCCTGTTAAATTAGCTGCGGAGATACGCGAACGTGATCTAGAAAGTGATTTGCCAAAAATGGTTTCGCCAAAACTAGAATAATTCGCTTGCAATTTGAATCTGTGAGTTTGACGTCAGCCTACACATTTGACGTGTTGATAAATTAAATCGAGTTTTGATACAGCCTGAATAACTTTAATAAAATTCCAATCTTTTGCTCTGATGCACTTCTCAAATATGGGAAGTGCCTTTTTTTGCCTTCTGATACTCTCGATTTGAATGAATTATTCAGGGCAACCAAGGGTACTGCTGAAAATCGGGGTCGCGTTTTTCTAAAAAAGCCTGTTTTCCTTCTGCACCTTCTTCTGTCATGTAGTAGAGCATAGTCGCGTTACCTGCCAGCTCTTGAATTCCTGCCTGTCCATCACAATCAGCATTAAATGCTGCCTTAAGACAGCGAATAGCAATGGGACTTTTGCTCAATATTTCTTGTCCCCACTTGATTCCCTCTGTTTCTAGCTCGGCGACAGGCACAACGCAGTTGACCAAACCCATCTTCTCTGCTTCAGCGGCGCTATATTGACGACACAAAAACCAGATTTCTCGTGCCTTTTTTTGCCCCACAATCCGAGCCAAATAGCTAGAGCCAAAGCCACCATCAAAACTACCTACTTTTGGTCCTGTTTGCCCGAAGATGGCGTTATCCGCCGCAATAGTTAGATCGCACAAGACATGAAGCACATGACCACCACCGATCGCATATCCCGCCACTAAAGCGATCGTCACTTTCGGCATTGAGCGAATGAGACGCTGTAAATCTAAGACGTTTAATCTAGGCATTCCGTCATCATCAATATATCCCGCCTTACCTCTGATGCTTTGATCCCCCCCCGCACAAAAAGCATATTTACCGTCTGTGTGGGGTCCCGCTCCCGTCAAGAAAATTACCCCTACGCTACGGTCTTCACGAGCATCAACAAAAGCATCGTACATTTCAAATACCGTTTTCGGGCGAAAAGCATTGCGCTTGTGGGGACGATTGATCGTAATCTTGGCGATGCCCTGCCATTTTTGATAAACAATATCTTCGTATGTTTTAGCCGTTTGCCATTGAACTTGCATAAGCGATCGCCAGAAAAAACAGAGTATTTTCTAAAATTAAATCATTGAATCTGGTAGTTTTAATCTTTGTTTATCCAACTGCTTCAGTTTTCTTTGCCGAAGATAATGCCATTGGCGAAAAGTCAGACAGACGGCAAGAGTGATGCTCTGCGTGAGCTTCTGACCAATAGTCCGATTTATGTAGCGAGAGGCACCAAATTATTGCTGCAAATCTAAAGATATAATTATTATTTTTTTATTCTCTGTAGCCTAGGCATTTTGTGGGAAAAGAAATGGGGATCATGGTTTTAGCAGGTGATATCTACAAAAAGGACGATGAAAGCTAAAAATATAGAAACTAGAATAAAAGTAAAGATAATAAACCCAGAATCCAATACACAGCAAAAGATTGTGTTGGCGATGGGCAAGATTATTGCTTTACGCTCCTAAAAATAAACATGATTACAACTCAAATAATTCACTGCCCCAACTGCGGCGATCGCGCCACGAGGTATATTACCGAACAAGATATTCAGCGCACCACCTGCAAGAGCTGCGATTATCTGATGGTGCAGTGCGCCAAAACAGGACGAGTAATTGAGGCATATGCACCAGGCATTAAAAGCTATTGTGCTGTTGATTTGACCACTGCTTAGGGCTTGATTTTAAGCTTTGGAGGCTCTTAACTGCCCACAGGCGGCATCCGCTTCTAAACCGCGAGAATAGCGCACGCTAACGGCTATATTTCCCCGCTCTAAAATTTGAGTGAATTCTTTAATACGGTAATTTTTTGGTCTTTGATAGTCCACTTCCGAAATAGGATTGTAAGGAATCAAATTGACGTGAGTTTGAAATCCTTTGAGACACTGGACTAGCTCTCTAGCATTTTCAGGCAAATCATTAATTCCCGAAAGCAAAACATATTCAAAAGTTACTCTTCTTCCTGTTACCTGAACATAGTCGCGACACTCATCTAAAAGATGGTTCAGGGTATATTTTTTGGCACTAGGAATCAACTGTTCCCGCAAAGCCTGATTAGAAGCATGCAGACTCACTGCTAAGACAATTTGTAGCTGGTGCTGGGCTAGCTGCTGAATCTTGCCAGGAATACCGACAGTAGAGACGGTAATCGAGCGTGCGCCGATGCCGATGTCCTGATTGAGAGACTTAACTGCTGGGACAACCTCGTCAATATTTGCCATTGGCTCTCCCATGCCCATAAAGACGACGTTGCTAACCCTCTGTCCAAAATCTTCCTGAACTGTTAATACCTGATCGATAATTTCGTGCGCCTTCAAATTACGAGTAAAGCCTCCTTTACCCGTGGCGCAAAAATCGCAATCCATCGGACAACCAACCTGAGAAGAGACACACACGGTCAATCTTTTTTTAGTAGGAATACCCACTGCTTCAATAATTAAGCCATCTGCCAGACGTAGCAAATACTTACAGGTTTGATCTGGAGCAACACTACGGTAGTGAATTGTTGATCGCCCTAGGGGGTAATCTGCCATTTCTAGGCGCCACTGCTTAGGAAAGACGGAAATATCCATCAGCGATCGCGCTCCTTTTTGGTATAACCATTGGTATAGTTGCTTGCCCCTATATGCTGGCTGTCCTTGCTCCTGTACCCAGGTAGTTAGCTCATCTAATGATTTGCCCAAAAGAACTTCTGATGTGTTTGCTTGCGTAATTGTTTGTAGCGTCATTATTGTTTTTGTACGTATCGGCTTATTATGTGTCGACGGAAACTAAAGAAGGTTAAAGAGGTTATCTAAAAAGTCTTATGAACCAACAGTTTAAAAATCCCTTGAGCTAATAGCTTATAGTTTATAGCTTTCAAACAGCCTACTTAGTTTTGAAAATTTACACTAAATGCCAGAATGCCAGCGATATTTATTTAAATCTATTTTACCGTTGGCTTTAAACTCAATTCCTTCCTCTTCCAATAATACTTTTTGCAGATAATCACCACCCTGACGCTTGAAAGAATAGGATATTTCTCCCTGAGAATTAATTACCCGATGCCAGGGAATATCGTCCGCTATTTGTACCCTAAATAAGGCATAGCCCACTAGGCGAGCCTTGCCGTAGATTCCTGTCAGGTCAGCAATCTGTCCGTAAGTTGCCACTTTACCGTATGGTATCTGGCGCACGGTTTCATAAATGCGATCATAGTTCGACATCGAGCCTGTTTAAGATAAATTAACTTGTTTGATTATTTGCCATTAGCTACCTAGTAAGTCAAGTTTATTACTCAGCAAAATCCATTCTTCTAAGCTTAAATCCTCAGCGCGACATTGAGGATTGAAATTAAGTTTTTCTAGCACCGTCGTCAGCTCGGCAATCTTAATTAGACTCTTTAAATTATTGCGTAACATCTTACGGCGACTGGCAAAACCCAGCTTAATTAAAGTTGCTAATTGTTTAGGATTGGTTGCGGGTTGCGCCAACTGCCGAGGACGCAGTCTAATTACTACTGAGTCTACCTTTGGTGGCGGATAAAAAGAGCGAGCGGGGACATCGCAAATTAGTTCACAGCTAGCTAAATACTGTACCCGAATTGAAAGTGCGCCATAGGCTTTTGTCCCAGGAGTTGCCACTAGGCGATCTCCTACTTCTTTTTGTACCAATAATACAATTGATTCAAACTGTTGAGGTGCGGGAGCGCCGATTTTTCCTAACAGTTTGGCAATAATTGGCCCCGTAATATTGTAGGGAATATTAGCAACTACTTTATTCGGGTTTTGAAATCGGGGAAAGTCCTGCAAAAAAGGCGGTAAATCAGATTTCAAAAAGTCGTTTTGAATGAGCAGGAAGTTTTCTAGTTCACCATATTTATGTACTAGCTTCTTACATAGATCTCGGTCTATTTCTACTGAGACTAAGGCAGATACTTGAGACAGCAGCTTGGTAGTCAGATTCCCCGTTCCTGGTCCAATTTCTAAGACGCGATCGCTTGCTCTCAATTCCGCTGCCAAAATAATTTGAGCTAAAATATCTTCGTCCTTGAGCCAGTGCTGTCCGAACTGTTTACGGGGTCGGAAGGTGCTGCGTTTTTTGGAGCTTTTGGGGGTCATTCGGGGAGTAAGTAAAATGTAGGAGGTAGTAGGTAGTAGGTAGTAGGTAGTAGGTGAGGAATTTAACTAAAGACTACGGTTTTATTGTCGTATACCAAGACACGGTTTTGCAGATGTAGTCTAACGGCGCGGGAGAGGACTAATCTTTCTAGATCTTTGCCCTGGCGGATCAGATCCTTGACGGTATCTTGGTGGTTTACTCTGACTACCTCTTGCTCGATAATGGGACCTTCATCTAGATCTTTGGTAACGTAGTGTGCCGTTGCGCCGATGATCTTAACCCCTCTGGCATGAGCGCGATGGTAGGGTTTTGCCCCTGGAAATGCAGGTAAGAACGAATGATGGATATTGATAATATTGGGAAAATTATTAATTAGATCGGGGCTAAGAATCTGCATGTATTT
Source organism: Cyanobacteria bacterium J06648_1 (assembly GCA_039817275.1). Taxonomy (GTDB): domain Bacteria; phylum Cyanobacteriota; class Cyanobacteriia; order Cyanobacteriales; family Xenococcaceae; genus Waterburya. The sequence goes on from JBCBWB010000028.1 coordinate 25,574, forward strand.
TGCCAGAACCACCAAATCTATCTCATATTGAGCGAGAAGTTCGAGCTGCTTGGCTTCTTGTTCAGCTTTATTCTCTTTCGTGATTGGTAAATGATAAAAATCTAGCTTAAACTGCTGGGCTATTATTTCTAAATGAGGATGGTTACTCATAATCAAGGCGATATCTCCAGGGAGTTCGCGAGCCTGATGTCGCCACAGCAGATCCCAAAGACAATGATCCTGTTTTGTGACCCAAATTGCAATCTTAGGTCGAGTATCAGAAAAGTGTAGTTGCCAGGTGGCGTTGAGGGGTTTGGCGATCGCCGAAAAGGCAGTAGCGATCGATTCGCGAGGCAAATTGAAGCCTTGCAGTTGCCATTCAATACGAATCAGGAATAAACTTGTAGCGCAATCAGTGTGTTGATCCGCATGGATTATGTTGCCGCCGTTAGCATAAATAAAATTGGCAATTTTTGCCACCAGTCCTGGGCTATCGGGGCAAGAAATCAACAAGGTTGCAGTAGACTCACTCATACAGGCTAAAAAAGTTACGTTTTATAATTGCGACCAAGATAGAGTCGATTTGAGGGCGAAAAAACAGAGCATAACAAATTATTTGAGAGAACTTCATCTTTTAACGCCAAATTTAATTTGACACCCTGATTTTGGGCAAACTATAAAATGTAGCCAGCTATATAATTCAGATTAATATACTTAATTAAACTATGTCTTACTAAATACTATTCTGTGGACAGCATTTATTTTAAAACTTAAACCTAGCCAAAACCGAGAATTCATTGCCAATTTTTGATTACTTTGAACAAGAGTGTTTTACTAATTGTCTAATTTGCGGTTGAGCAATCCAGCAGTATCCAGTTGAACCTACTAAGTAAGTATGAACAGTCAAGATAATCCTACCAACTCAAACGAACGCTTCGATGAATCAGCGGCGAATTCTGATTCTATTCAGCCAGAAGAAAAAGATGTAGTAGATCTGTGGACAAAGAGCAGCGACGAAGCTGAGGTTGTGACCGAATTTATCTCGGTTGAAAAGGCCCAAAGAAATGATGCCGAAGCTTTGGATGAGATTGAACCTACTGTCAACCTGACGGCAACTGAGCTTGAGCCTAAGAGTAAAGCAGAACTGGATTTGGATGACTGGGATTTTCGCAATTTAGATTCAACTGAATTAGACAGTCAGCCAGATGAAGATGCTGATGCTGACATAGATGAATTTATCGTCGATGAATTAGAATCGACGAACGAAGCAGAAGTAGCCTCCGATGTAGAAATAGACGAATTTCCTTTAGTCGAAATGGAGGAGGAAGCACAGCCAGAAATTTCTCTGTCAACAAATGAACTCGAACCAGAATCAGAGATCGATCCTCAGCCAGTGCTTTTAGATTCTGAACCCATAATGAATGAACTCGAACCAGAATCAGAGATCGATCCTCAGCCAGTGCTTTTAGATTCTGAACCCATGGCGAATGAGCTCGAACCAGAATTAGAGATCGATCCTCAGCCAATGCTTTTAGATTCTGAACCCATAGCGGAAGTAGATCTAGATCTGAGCCTTGAAGACCCAGACGAACCTGTTTTAGCTGCGGATGACTTAGGCATGTCTTTAGCTGGTCTGGAACTTGACAGCGAGCCAGATGCTTTATTGGAGCTAGATCTGACTATAGACTCTCAGGCGGAAATCGATTTGGAGCTAGTAAATGAAACTGATCCACTCAGCGTTGATTCAGATTTACCCGAGCTTGACCTAGAAACTTTGGACAGTAGTAATACCAGCCTAGAGGTTGGCGAACTAGGAGATTTAGATTCCCTAGCTGCCTTAGATGATGATAGTTTGGACAGCTTGAGCGGTTTAGATGATAACCTCGACGATTTATTATCTTTAGATACGGAAAGCGATTCCCTAGATGCTTTAGAGCTTGAGCCTGCTGGAAATTTGGATGCTCTAGAAGACTCGTTGAATAACGACATGGGTTCATTAGATTTAGACTCTTTATTGGAAAGCGAACCCCAAGCTGCACCTGCACCAATCAATATTCCTAGCGTTCCTTCGCCACAGCCTGCCGTAGCTCAAGCGGCTGCGCCAGCGCCTATGTCTGCCAAATCTCAGGCTTACGACCAGACCATGAGGGTTTCGGTACGTAAATTAGACAACCTCAATAACTTAATTGGAGAACTAGTAGTTAAGCGTAATCGTCTCGAAGATGATCAAGAAAGATTGCGGCACTTTCTCGATAACCTTCTGGGTCATGTTCAGTCCTTAGGCGAGGCGGGAGCAAAAATGCATGACATGTACGAGCGATCGCTTTTAGAAGGTGCTTTGATGGCAAGCCGTCAGTCTCGCGCCAATTCTGCTGTAGCGGCGGGCGTATCGGGCATGGCAGGGGAAAAACCCCAGGAAGAAGGGCTAGACGCCCTGGAAATGGATCGTTTTACTGGTTTCCACCTGCTCTCGCAAGAGATTATCGAGCTAATTGTTCGGGTTCGCGAGGCAGCATCGGATATTCAGTTTGTAGTCGATGAAACTGATAAGGTAGCTCAAACTTTCCGTCAGGTAACAGGGCAGTTACAGGACGGGATGAACTCATCAAGAATGGTGGCATTTGGGCAGACGGCAGACCGCTTACCCAGGGCAGTTCGGGATATTTCTCGTAAGCAGAAGAAGCAAACAAAACTGCATGTGGAAGGGAAGGAAGTGCTAATCGACAAAATGATTGTCGAGCATATTTATAATCCCATGACCCACCTGGTCAATAATGCTATTTCTCACGGTATCGAACCGCCAGAAGTCAGGCTGAAACACGGCAAAACTGAGGTAGGCAATGTCTATATTCGCGCTTTTATTCAGGGAAATCAGACCGTTATTACCGTCAGAGATGATGGTGCTGGGATCGACCCTGTTAGAGTCAAGCAGAAAGCCGTTGAGAAGAATATTATTAGTTGGGCAGCGGCACAAAATTTATCCGAACAGCAGGTCTACGAATTACTGTTCCATCCTGGCTTCAGTACCAAAGACGAAGCAGATGATTTTGCTGGTCGTGGTGTGGGGATGGATGTGGTTAATACCGACCTGAAAAAAATTCGCGGTTCAGTTAGCACAGAATCCAAGCTAGGAGAGGGAACGACCTTTACTATTCGACTACCTCTAGTATTAAGCATCTGTAAAGCTCTTACCTGTGTTGATAATAGTACTAAGATTGCTTTTCCGATCGACGGGGTGGAAGACACCAAAGAGTACTTACCCAGCGATATTCAAACTAACGCTAACGGTGTGCGCTGTATTGAATGGAACGAGAAGGTACTGCCCTTAAGACCCTTGAGTGGTCTGCTCAACTATAACCGTCAGATTCGGCGGACAGGAATCTACAATGCCAATCAAAACAATGATGATATGGTTTCTGTTGTTATCCTTCGCAGCTTAGATAATTTACTGGCGATCGAAGTCGATGAAGTTAGAGCCGAGCAAGAGATTGTAATTAAGCAGATTGATGGCCCTGTTGCCAAACCCCCAGGCATTGCTGGGGCAACGGTATTGGGTGATGGTTCAATTATGCCCATTGGTGACGTTCTAGAGCTAGTAGAAATTGCTCAAGGCAAGAGAACGATCGAGATCGGCTTCAATATCCTCGCGGGAGCAGGAGACGTTAAACAGGCGCAAGCAGAAAGCATTCAGCAAGAGCCAATGGTTCTCGTCGTTGATGATTCGATTACGGTGCGCGAATTGCTGTCAATGAGCTTTAACAAACTGGGTTATCGGGTAGAACAGGCACGGGATGGGCAAGAAGCCTGGGATAAACTGCGTGGAGGACTTGTCTGCGACATGATCTTTAGCGATATTGAAATGCCGCGGATGAATGGTTTGGAATTATTATCAAATCTGCACCAAGACAGCGAACTGAAGTCTATTCCCGTAGCCATGCTGACCTCCCGTGGTGCCGATAAACACCGTCAGATCGCTAATGATTTGGGAGCAAAGGCTTATTTGACCAAGCCCTATACCGAGAAGGACTTGATGGATGTGGCACAGCATCTAATTGAGATTAATCGTGCCAATCAGCAGGCAGAATCGGATCATTTAAAAGCGAATCAAGCCAATAGCAAAGCCGATACTAGTTTTGAGGATGCGCCCCTAGTTCTGATTATTGATGACTCGGTAACAGTGAGAGAACTGTTATCGATGACCTTTAGAAATGCTGGTTATCGGGTAGAACAGGCACGGGATGGTCAAGAAGCCTGGGAAAAGCTCAATGATGGTCTAGAGTGCGATCTTGCTTTCTGCGATATTGAAATGCCGCGCATGAATGGTTTGGAGCTTCTGTCTCAGCTACAGAAGGATGAAAAGCTAGCAGCTCTGCCGATCGCTATGCTAACCTCTCGTGGCGCTCAAAAAATGCGGAATATAGCTGCTTCTCGTGGTGCCAACGGCTACTTTGTTAAGCCCTATGTGGAAGATGATTTGTTGAAAGCTGCTGAGCGGATGATGAATGGGGAGATGCTAATTGAAGATACGGAGAATTGAAACTAGCGAGCAGTGAAAATCTTGGACAGCGTAGTTTGATCGGCTATGCTGTCTCTTTTCTAATTATCAGGGGATTTGGCGATCAAGGAAATGGTTGGGATAAACACCCTGGTTGCAAGATACAAGAATACTGCGACCTATGTCATTCGCCTCTCTAGGCAAATGGGCTCTAGCGGCTTTTGGCTGAAAAACGAGATTCACTTATGTACAAATATCAACTGCGTCAACATCAACGCCGTTGTCTTGAAGACCAGGGAAAAAATGTTTAAAATAACGATTTATTTAGGGATCTTTTTACTTAGTAGTTGCGGCAGTTGGCAGTCGGCTAACGCGGCAGGGAAAGTTCAAGATATTGAATTGGAAATTGGGATTATTCAGCGCCTCGGTGCGGCACCAATAGTCGATCGCGATCCTGAAATTAAAGCCGTCAAAATTAATAGTTTGGCAGGAGACTCTTTGCAGGTCAGCTTTCCCCGTCAGTCGGCATCTAAAATTATTAATACCCAAGAAGTTATTTTAAAGGTAGACTCGGCTCGTTTAGATCAGCCTAAGTTGGCTGAAAAATTGATTTTGAGCGATCGCTCAACTTTTGAAACCGCCGAAGATAGCGCCAACTCTTGGAAACGCCTGGGAATTGAGGTAGAAGTCGCCCAGCCAGGACGCTGGCAGGTCTGGGCAAAGCGAGATGTTTATCGGACTCCTCTGGTTAGACGTTGGTTACTTCATAGTCTGGAAGCTAACGGTTACGATAGTCCCTATCTCGACACGGATATTCTCTATCAAGAACCTGATATTGTCCTAGAGATTGAGGGACAGGAATATAATCAGGATGAGGTGGAAATTACTAGCGGCAAAAATTTGGTTCGGGTCAATACTACCAACCAGCCTCAAGCAGCCAGAACATACGGCGGTAGTCTGCGCCTTCAGCCTAACTCCCACGGAGAATTTACCCTCGTTAATCAAGTTCCCTTAGAAACCTACCTGCGGGGGGTCGTTCCCTACGAAATTGGGGCTAATGCCCCTGCCCAAGCCGTTGCCGCGCAAACAATCATCGCTCGTACTTATGCCCTGCGTAACCTCAGACGCTTTACCGTTGATGACTACCAACTCTGTGCCACGGTTCACTGTCAGGTCTATAAAGGATTGAATGATGCCAATACCGTCAGCGATCGCGCGATCGCCAAAACCGCAGGGTTAGTATTAACCTACGAAAATGAACTGATCGATGCTCTCTATTCCTCAACTACAGGCGGTGTCACCGCTGGCTTTGAAGATACTTGGGATGGTCAGGAGCGTCCCTATCTCCAGCCTGTAATTGATGCCCCTAAGCCTTTTTGGGACTTACTCAAGTATCCCCTCAACAACGAAAAAACTTTTCGCCACTTTATTAGCTTAACCAAAGGATTTAACGAAACTGGACGCAAAGGCGTATTTCGCTGGCGTAAAAACCGCAGTATTGCCAACTTGAATCAAGATTTGCGCAAATATCTCCGTAAAACCCGTCATCCCCTAGCTGATTTTAAGACGATTGAGTCGATGGAGGTGCAAAGACGATCGCGATCGGGCAGAATTTTAGCACTTAATATTCAAACCGATCTGGGTAAACTCCAGCTACACAAAAACGAAGTTCGCAGCGCCCTAGAGCCACCCCGCAGCACCTTTTTCTATCTAGAGCCAATTTATAGTGAAGCCCAAAAACTTGAGGGCTATGCCTTCGTAGGCGGCGGCTTTGGTCATGGAGTCGGCATGAGCCAATATGGTTCTTATAACCTTGCTAAATTAGGCTGGTCAGCAGAGCAAATTTTGGCTTTTTACTATCCTCAAACTACTCTCCAGCAACTAGACGAAAGTATCGTCTTCTGGGAAGAAGAAAAACCCGCTGTCGTTGGTCAGAAATGATATATGGCGTTTCTCGTAACTATGAGGTACGGCATGAATTCTGTTTTTTGTTGATTGTCGATAGTTGATCGTTAATTGGGTGTAAACAGGCAGGCAGGATTAAACATAAAAAGCTTGATGTGAATTAGGTTCGTTTCTATTAGACGGTTTTGAGCTTTTGGCTTTTTCTAAAGGACGACGCGAAGCTAGTGCTTTGGCATACCGCTACGCACATGGCTTAGTTCTTTCGGTAGTGCGTAGCGAAGCCATGCCGTAGGCTTATCGCTGATAATATCCCCAACATTAATTCTCTGCCCTTCTTCTACCTTCAAGTCTGATATTAAAACTAGGGTGATGGTGTGACGGCTGCGTTTATAGGTGGTTTGCTCTGTGGCGATTGCTGAGTTTGCCTACCCTAAAGGATACCACTACGCATATAAGTCGGTATTGTTGGCATTGAGGATAGCATAAGCCCCAATGCCTAAAAGTAGGTATCCCAATAGTTTATAAGTTCGCTTCATCACAGTTCACCATAATTGGTTATCTGTTTCTTTCTTAGTCTATTGGGTTGGTTTTGAGTGCGACCTGAGTTCGGGTAGGGCGATCGCAATATAAATATTTGCTTAAACTTAGACAGGTTATATTTTTGGGACAAGTAGTATAGTACATAAGTTTTACTACAGTTCTCAGAGTGTTTTCATGACAGAAGATCAATCGTCAGTAGCATCCAAAGAAAAAGAAAAAATACCTGATTTTGACATTGTTCTTTCGGTTTTAATTTCAAGCTTTGCAGAGTATGGAATTGGGATAGGAGTTACTTTGAATGTTAAAGGGTTGATTATTAGCGGAGAATTAATATCTAGAGAGAAATATTTCAAGGGTATTATTCAAGAAACCGAGCGCGCTAATGGTGACTCGGAGATGATAAAAATCGTCACCGATACCTTCACTACTATGGACAAAATTATCAAAGATAAATTGTCAGAGAAAGAGAAGAAACCTTTCCCTAATTATATTCATCTTAAAAATGCGCGCTTTTTTCCTGGTGGAAATTGTACACCTAATAATAAAGGTGTTTTATGGAGAGGTCGTTTATCAGAAGTAGATGGATTTTCCATTGGAAATCTTTCGCCTCAGACTAAATAGTCATAATTTCACTATCCTTACCTCTACATTTCCCACTGCATACTGTCCTTTTGAAAGTGCGATCGCCTTAACTAAGGGGCAGTACGAAATCTTTAATGTAGTGCGAATGCCCCTAGTCGTCTTACGACGAGCTGCGGCGAATGCCAATGTGGGGCTGCGCTTCTGTGAGTCTCCGCTCCTGTGAGTCTCCGCTCTACCTACTACTTACTACCTAGCAAGCAGTCTTACATTCCTAAACGGTAGCAGGTAAATACTGCTCAATTATCTGACGGTACTCACTTTTCTGCTTGACCCCTTTTGCTTCCTGAAGCAGTTCTTGATCGCGGAAAAATTGGATGGTAGGCGTACCCGAAACTTGACCCATCTGCGCTATTTCTGGTTCGGCAGCAATATCAATTTCGACAAAGTGAATTTGCCCCATGTATTCTGCCACTACTTTGCTCAGAATCGGCGCTAAAATGCGACAGGGACCACAGGTAGGTGAGACATATTTCACCATGATTAGGCGATCGCTTTCATGGAATAGCCTTCTTAAGGCGTACCCCCCAACATAGCTAGTCTGAGCTAGATCAAAATCGGCAGCGGTTGTTGCTTGCTTGGCTGGCTGTTCCTCAATAGCTTCTTTTTTCTCTTCTGCTTGAGGCTGATTATATTCCACGATCAAATTGTGTTCGGAGAGCCATCTTTCGGCGGCGAGTGCTGCCATACAGCCTGTTCCTGCGGCGGATACAGCCTGGCGATATTCGCTATCCTGCACGTCTCCTGCGGCATAAATACCCTTGACCGAAGTGGCAACTGTACCAGGAGTAACCTTGATATAGCCTGAATCTTCCAGTTCAATTTGATTGACAAACAGGTCGGTATTTGGCTTGTGTCCGATCGCAAAAAATAAACCGTTGGCGCTGATCGTGGATTCTTCTCCTGTCTGGGTATTACGCACCTTAACCCCCGTCATCAAATTATTTTCGCCATAGACATCAATGGTTTCTGTGTGCCAATGAACGGTAATTTTGGAGTTATTGAGTACGCGGTTTTGCATCGCTTTACAGGCTCGTAGTTCGCTCCGTCGCACCAGCAAATGAACTCGACTACCATATTTGGTTAAGTAGACAGCCTCTTCTGCTGCGGAATCACCCCCTCCGACGACAATCAGCTCTTTGCCACCAAAAATTGGACTTGCCCCATCGCAGATAGCACAGGCAGAGATACCTTTGTTCCAATACTGTTTTTCGCTGGGTAAACCGAGGCGTTTTGCCGTTGCGCCTGTGGCGATGATGACGCTATTGGCTTTTACTGTTCTCTCACTAGAAGTCACGACAAAAGGACGATGGGTAAAGTCTACCTCAACCACATCTTCGGTGTAGCATTCTGTTCCCCAGCGGATAGCTTGCGATCGCATTCTGTCCATCAGCTCAGGACCTGTAATTCCTTCAGGAAAGCCAGGAAAGTTTTCTACCTCCGTGGTAGTCATCAACTGACCTCCAGGAACTCCTCCCGCCTGTAAACCTTCAAACATCAAGGGTTTTAAGTTGGCTCTGGCTGCATAGATTGCTGCCGTATATCCTGCTGGACCCGAACCAATAATTACGACATTTTCTACCTGCTGCTCAACCATAATAAAATCCTTAAAATATAAACTCATAACGACTCCGCTTTTGCTAGTATAGCTACTTTTACCTATTCAAGGCAAGTAAAAATCAGAGAAGAGCGAGACGGATTTAACAGTTTGGGTTTAAAAACTTAGCTTAAGCGCGTTTACTGGTACGTCGTCCCAGGAGCTAACGGTACGCAGGCTAGCAACCCAACCGTTTTGCTTTTGCTCCTCAGTAAGATTATCGATCCAGTTCTGATGACAGAATGCGATCGCAAGCTATCCGCTGGGGAACAGAATGCTACACCGAAGATGTGGTTGAGGT
>JBCBWB010000290.1:0-3748 GCA_039817275.1 Cyanobacteria bacterium J06648_1
TGCAGCTATCAAAGTGCATTTTAATCTAATTAAACTTCTTCTATAAGAATTAGATTTATACGATTGCGATCGCATTTTTCTCACAGAAGAGATAACTCGATCGATTAAGCTAAACCACTTCAGCGATACCTCGCTTGATGGGACTGATTCGCTTGAAGTTTCTTGGCTAATTCCCAAATTGATATAGGCAAAGCTATGAACCAAAATATGGAAACTAAAAGCAATGCCAACCAAGACTCTAAATGGCTTTTGTGTGTAGTGTCGTCTCGCCAAAAGCAAGCAAACCAGAAACTAAATGCGATTAATGAAATTGCTAGATAACAATGAATCATACTTCTACGAAAAAAATAAAACTGAATGCGATCGCTAATGTTGACGAATTACGTTCGACTACAAGCACTTGCAACCTTAAGGAAACATTCTGAGGAATTTGTGAAGATAAAGCCAGAATAGCGAGATATCGCTCTATTTGAGATTAATAGGTTGCCATAGCTTTAGATAATCAGTCGATCGGAGAAAAGCGATCGCCCTCAACAAAAGATAATTAAGAACAGTCCTCAATTTAGTGCTGAATAAAGTTTGTAGACTTAAGTGAGATCGTCATAAGTGAGTTAATTATTCTTGACGGCAGCTACTATCTTGCTATTTTATGGTTTGTTGCGATCGCAGGAACGATCTATCTTATACCATTAATAAAATTAATCGGTAGTTGTAAGAAAACATGACTGACATTCAATGGCATCCTGTAAGGCGTATTGTTCATTTGGACGGTGGAATAAGAGCAATTAATAATCCAGGCTCTAAAGTGACTATAGATCCATGGACTACTGATAACAAAATAGTTCAGTTCGATCTCCCTAATTATCAAAGTCTACTGATTGTTTTGAACTCTTTAAAGATTAATGTATTTGGCATAGATTATTATTCCAATCCAGATCAACTATCTGGAATCTATCCTCCAGAATGGTATTCTTACGGCAGAATGATAACTACTAATAATCCTCTACAAGATTCTGTTCGTTCCTGAAGTAATATTGCATTTTATGCCGAAAGAGAAAAAAGGTATTACATAGCAGATCTATCCAGAAGAATTAGTTTCCAATTGAGAGCTTGCGAAACAAGATTAAGAGATATATCGCAGGCTTATAATCAAGAGTTAGTTTCGATATGCAAAAAGTCAAGTTTCAAAGAAGGAGATCATTACCAGTCTCTCAACACATTTAATATTTATCTTGCTATCCACTCTTATTTGTACGAATGTTGTTCGTTGAGAAACTATTTTGCTGAATATATTAGCTCATTTGTTTTCAAAGACTATCCTGATGCCAAAATATTTACAATGGCAAAATTAAGAACCAAAATTTTGAATAAAGAATATTCTTCTGATGAGTTTGCCAATAAGCTTTACCAAGCCACAGATTCAAAAACTGGATGGATAGCAAAGCTTGGGCATTACAGAGATTTGATTGTTCATTATGTACCCTTATCCCAAGCTAGCAACTATTCATCTTTGCTTCAAAAATATGTAGATATCAATAATGAAAAAAAACTTCCATCGGTTATGCTTCCTATTCCAGACAATCCTTTGGAAATAATGGATGTAAGGAATAATAGTTCTCATTTATCCAGCAAAGAGATAAATCAAGAAGAATTTCTGGAAAAAGTAAAGCAAGATCTCAAGGAAAGTATTAATAAAACTGATGCGTTGAAATATTGTTCAGACTCGATGAGCAAATTGATGGAGTTATCGACAAACTTATTAAAATATGCATCTATAAAATCTGATATTATCAACATTCCTAAAGAAGATCTCATTTCATTTAAAGTAATAGAGGAATAACAATTACTAAACAGTACAGTTGTTGCTTAAAAATTGGGGATGAGCGATCGCTCATCCCAGTCGTATTGTTATTGACCCAAGCTTTGTTAGCTAAAAGTCGCTACTAGCATTAGCAATCAACTCATCGCTATCCAAGTTATATTCGCTAATCAAGTCAATGTAGTTCACATTGAAACCACTACTACCCATGTCTAAACGCATTTCATAAGTGCCAGCAGTTAGATAGAGATCGTCACCCACAACATCTGTCCAAGACTGCCAACCGCCAGTATCGCCAAAGCTGAGAGTAGTTGCCTGTCCGTCTATGCTGACATCAAGACTATGAGATGTATCAATATCCGAGGCTACGCGACCAACTACCTGATAGTTACCGTCGTAAGGAACATCAACGCTATAGGTTAACCATTCGCCAGCTTCAATCCAGCCAACGTTAAAGCCACCGCCGATGTCGCTGGTAGGTTCAATATCCACCGATCTGTTACGATATCCACCACCTTGGTTTTCGTAGTCGGTGTCGTAAAAAGTTTGGTCAGAGGAGTAATAATCATCTAGATAATCTTCAGCTTCAATGCGGATGTCTTCTGGAGTTACTAGATCGATGTAGTTGAGGTTGAAACCAGAACCACCCATATCTAAGCGAAGTTCGTGAGTACCAGCAGTAAGTTCTACATTCCCACCTGCTGCATCAGTCCAAGCTTGCCAGCCACCAGTACTACCAAAGTCTACGGTAGTCGATTGTCCATCGATCGCAACATCAAAACTATGATTGCTATCTACATCAGAGGCAATACGACCAACTACTTGATAAGTACCGTCTTCAGGCACATCGACGTTATAGGTTAAATATTCGCCTTCGTTTGTCCAACCGACGGTGTAGCCACCTCCGACATCACCAGACACCCCTAGATCGACATCATCGTTGCGATATTCGCCTCCTGCATTACCAGAGGTAGAATCGCTGTAGTCTTCGTAATCTTCAGTTTCTATTCTCAATGCTTCGAGACTATTGCCAAAGTTAACGTCTTCGATAGTTTCTCCAGGACTAACAAATATTTCTTGACTGCCGACAGTATCACTACTGTTGGTGGGTGTAAACTCAATAGCGAGTTCGTTTACGAGATAAGGATTTTCGTCATTTTGGTTGTTATGGACTATCTGTAAACCAGCATCGCCGTTAGGGTTTTCTAAACCGACAGTGGCACTATCGACCGCAGCATCGAGATTATTGTATTGATAGACAATACTACCATCGGCGTTAAGTATAGTCTGGAAGGTTAAACCATCTTCGACTTCGTAACGGGCAATATCTTGGTATTGAACGATAAATCTATTTTGTTCGGCATCATAATGATGATAAATCGAACCGCTATAGCCAGGATTTAGATCGTCCCAAAAAGGGGCAATAAAGTTGCTGAGATTGTAAGAACTAGTAATTGGGTTATTTTGATAGTCGTAGTCTGTGAGAATATCATCAAAGGTCAGATAGCCGTTGGAGGAAATATTTACGGTGTCGTTAGCTTCACCGTAGAAATCAAAGCTAAAAGGCAAAGCCACACTAGCTGCTTCATCATCGCCAAGATTTAACTCTGTACCTACATCAGAAATATCTACCCAGTCATAGGTAATGCCATCAGGCTGTTTGCTGTCTTGCCAATCGTATTTGATCGCAACGGGATATGTCTGACTCCATCTTGGTTCGGCTTGTTCGGCAACTGTATACGTACCAAATCCCAAATCGGTAAAGCTATAAAAGCCATCGGCATCGGTAACGGTCGATGTTTCTGCCTCATCTAACTGACCGTTTTGATTACTGTCTAAATAAATAGTCCAGCCTTCAATAGCCGATTCATTGGCATCGAATACACCATCTTGGTTCAAATCGTGCCATTTGTAGCCGTTAATTTCTCC
>JBCBWB010000291.1:0-3692 GCA_039817275.1 Cyanobacteria bacterium J06648_1
CTTACCAGGAAATGATTTAGCACTTAAAAAGCCGATCGCCAGGAAAATTGCGATAATTAATCCACCCCAAACCATCAAAGCTGCTGGTTTTTGTGCCAATAGTGCCAAAATTACCCCCCACTGGGCTGCACAGGGAACAGCGATCGCCAACAGAAAAGTAGCAATTAATCGTTCTCGTTTGGTTTCTAAGGTACGAGTCACCATGGTTGCCATAGTATCGCAGCCTAACCCTAGAACCATGGGGATTACTGCCCTACCTGATAGTCCAATGGATTTAAATAGGCGGTCTAGCATCAGGGACATTCTGGGCAGATAACCACTGTCTTCTAGGAGAGAAAACATCAAAAAGTAAGTAGCGACAATCGGCAAAACGATCGCCACCGCATAGCGGATACCCAGAGTAATGATGCCGTAATCGTTAGCAATCAAATCCTGGATCGGTTGCCAAGGAATGATTTGAGCGACTATTTGATTAACAACAGGATTAATTTGTCCTTCATAAAAACCTTCAATGCGATCAACTAATTCTCCTGCCCCAAATTCTCCAACAAATTTATATACGCCAAAGTAGAGAATAATGACTAAGATCGGAAATCCTGCGAGAGGATCGACGGTTAAACGGTGTAGAGTTTCTTTGATCGAATTAGTAGCAGGTTTAGTTGCTTGGATGGTACGTACTTCTAAGCTACGGGCTTGTTTTTGCCTAGTTTCCGCGATCGCCAAATCTACAGGATATTGGAGTTTATTTTGCGTCACCGTCAGCAATATTTCTATTTCTTGTTGCTGTTTATGGTCTTGTGCTAAAGTTTCCCAGAGAGTAGAGTCTTTTTGTAGCAATAGCAAAGCTAGGCTGCGAGTTGAAAGAGAATATTGTTTTAAAACATTGCTCTCTCCCAAACTGTTTAACCAAGATTCAATTAAGGCGATCGCCTGTTCTATTGGTTCGGGATATATAATTTGAGCAGTCATCTTGACACCTCCAAATTAGCTAAAGCTGGTTCTGGCTGAGATAATAAGCAGTTGAGTATAGTTTGTTTTAGTTCTCGCACACCCCGATTCAGGGCAGCAGACATCAAAATCACAGGAATATTTAACTCAGTTTGCAAAGCCTCTGACTGTATCTTTAACCCCAAATTATCCGCTTCATCCATCATGTTAATTGCCAAGACTACAGGTAATCCCGCTTCTATTAGCTGAAAGGTTAAAGGCAACATTCTGCCTAAGTTTTTGGCATCTATGACATGAATGACTAAATCTAATGATTCTTGCAATAATAAATCCCTGGCTACCTTTTCTTCTTCACTAATTGGCACTAGAGAATACATTCCAGGCGTATCAATAACTCCAATCTGGCAGCTTTTAATTCTCGCTACACCCCGACTCACTTCTACCGTCGTACCTGGATAGTTGGAAACATCAACATAAATTCCCGTAAGTCTATGGAATAAGACACTCTTACCAACGTTTGGTGTGCCGACTAACGCTATATTTCTATCTAAAGTTTGCATGGGTCTGGGGCGACGTTTAGCTAGCCGTTGCCACCAGCTGCTTTTCTTCTTAGTCGAGTGACAATTTTGCTGGCATTGATGACAATTCATTTTAATAAAGCTCCTAGTAATATTTAGTATTAACTGAGAACAATACTTTTTATATTTCTTGCTTAAGTTCTTGTTCTCAAAACTTTTGCTTCACTCGTTGTAGTTGAGGCTGTTGATTTATTGAGAATCTTTCTTAAAAGTTACCACGATCTACGCAAGTCAATTTCCTTGGCTTATCAATACTCAAACTACTGCAATAAACTGTCATCAAAAGGCGATCGCTTTATTTTAGAAAGTGTTGAGAATACAATTAAGCCTCAAAGATAGAAACATGGAATAAAATGAACGAACGACTAATTTCTTTACTGGGACTAATAGCTTTCATCGGCTGCGGATATCTGTGTTCGGTTAATCGTTCAAAAATACGGTGGTCTACGGTACTTTGGGGCATAGGCTTACAGCTAATTCTGGCGTTCATTATTCTCAAAACTAAAGTGGGATTAACGCTCTTTCAGTTTCTGGGCGATCGCACGCGGCAATTTCTCGATTTTTCCGATGCAGGGGCAAAATTTGTCTTTGGGGAGGGATTTGAGGAACATTTCATTGCTTTTAAAGTTTTACCGACAATTATCTTCTTCTCAGCTTTTATTTCTTTATTTTATTACTACAAAATTCTGCCAAAAATCATTGCTGCCTTGGGATGGGTAATGATGCGAACGATGAAAACTTCTGGGGCGGAGTCTTTTAGCTGTGCTGCTAATATTTTTGTGGGACAAACAGAAGCACCACTAATCATCAAGCCCTATCTGCCTACCCTAACTATGTCGGAACTCCACGCGGTAATGACTGGCGGTTTTGCCACCATCGCAGGAGGTGTCATGGCTGCCTATATTTCTTTAGGGATAGCACCAGAACATTTGATTGCCGCTTCAGTTATGTCTGCACCAGCAGCTTTGGCAATGTCCAAAATCTTCTATCCAGAAACGGCTAAACCCGAAACTAGAGGCAAGATCGAGATGGAGGTTGAATTTAACTATATTAACGCCCTCGATGCTGTTACTACGGGTACATTGGATGGTCTTAAATTGGCCCTTAACGTGGGGGCGATGTTAATTGCTTTTTTAGGTTTATTAGCTTTTGTTAATGGGCTTTTGGGCTGGACAGGAGGGCAATTGGGATTGCCTCAGCTATCTTTGGAATGGATTTTGTCCTATCTAATGTTTCCTTTTGCCTGGCTGATGGGCATACCTCTAGCTGACTGTTCTCAGGTAGGAATCATATTAGGAAAAAAAATTATTCTCAATGAATTTGTTGCCTACCTGGATTTACAAAAGATGATCCCCACTCTCTCGGAACGAACAACGATTATTGTGACCTATGCCCTGTGTGGTTTTTCTAATCTGGGGTCGATTGGCATTCAAATTGGAGGACTTAGTGCGATCGCTCCCAACCGACAACAGGATTTGGCACTTTTAGGATTGAGAGCGATGATTGCTGGTTCTTTGGCTTGTTTCACGACAGCCTGCGTGACAGGAATGCTGCTATAACTTATGTTCCCAATACTGCCGATCAAAAGCAACAATTTGAGTACGTAAAGGCTAATGTCTTTACCTCAAAATACCTGTCCCTTGCTAAAAAATACTCATACCACAAGAAAAAAATATAATCCTTTTGCAGCAAAGTTTTAAGCAATTGAGTACCAGTTCAATGAATTTGAATAAATCTAGATTCTACTCGGCAAAAAAAACCTCGATTGGGCTTTTGGTATAAACAAAACAACATCGAAGTTGTTTTAAGTTAAAGTCATGCGACAGCCTTTCGACCACAAATTTAGTTTGCAACAAATAGAAAAATCTACTTTCTTTTACGCCAAACAGGGACAAGAGTTAAATCCAATTGTTCACCAATGGCATACATTAATTACTAAACTACATCAAAAATGCGATCGCGGTAGAGTCAAGCGTAATTGGCTAGAAGGATTATCCCCCAAACCAGGATTTTATAGTCTGTGCTTTTTTCGGCGTTGCATAAATAAGGGATGAATCAGAAAATAGAAATAAATTGATTGATAGAGAAGAAAGCAAATGAAATGTCCTGAGTGCAAATCTGAACATATTCGTAAGAACGGTATGAGAAGAGGAAAGCAGAATCATA
>JBCBWB010000292.1:0-3618 GCA_039817275.1 Cyanobacteria bacterium J06648_1
CCTGTCGAAAACCTAAAACAACCAAAATATTAGACAAGGTTAAAAATAACTCGGCGCTACCGTGTAGCCAGTCTACATCAGCCAACTGCTTCCCGTAGTGTGCCTGAGCATAAATTCCAGCGGGGATGGTAATGGCGACAAAAATCAGCAGTACATAAAAACCAATTATGGCGAGGCGCGGTGTTTTACCTGATCGCGTCATAAACCACAAGAAGCCGAGATAGGGAAACAGAGATATAGCAAATAGAGTCTCTTTATTCATGACTTGCTTTCCGATCGCTGTGAACTGCGCCAAATGCCCCAGGCGGCAATACAGACGGTGAAATTGCCGACTACCGTCATTCCAGCCTGTAAAATCACTAGCCAATCTAAGGATGAAGGATTGTCGAAAAAATGCCAAGTACAGGCACACATCGCACTGACTAGGGCGGGTAACATGGCGAAAGATAAATTATACCAGGCGCGATCGCCCGTTACGGTTCCGTACTGCCAAATGTAATATATGGCTGCCGCCCATTCTAAGACGCTAGAAACATGAACTACCCAGGTGGGGATTGATAATGCGTTCATTGATTACTGATTACTGATTACTGATTACTGTCAGATTTTTTAGAGGTTATCTGAGAAGTATAATTGGTCACTTTCGATCCCCCTAAATCCCCCTTGATAAGGGGGACTTTATACGCGATCCCCCCTTCCAGAGGGGGGCTAGGGGGGATCTAGATAACTCAAAATCACTTTTCAGACATCCTCTTGGCTATCTTTCGTTCTAGCCATTCAACTACTTGCTTACCTAAACTGACATTATTGAGACGATCTATCTCTCTGATCCCTGTCGGGCTAGTAACGTTGACTTCAGTTAAATAGCCACCAATGACATCAATGCCGACAAAGTAAAGATTATCTTTTTTTAACTGCGGTGCGACTGCGGCGCAAATTTCTTGTTCTCGCTCGGTAATATCGACTTTTGCCGCTTTTCCGCCTACTGCCATATTGCCCCGAAACTCATTGCCACTGGGAACGCGATTTACGGCACCAATTGGCTCACCATCGAGCAGAATAATTCTCTTGTCCCCTTCTTTAGCGGCAGGCAAATACTCTTGTACCATTACAGGTTCTCTTCCCTGATGGGTACTTACCTCGACTATCGAGTTAAAATTGCGATCGCCAGCTTCTAGAAATAAGATGCCTTCCCCCCCTTTACCCCCCAGAGGTTTCAAAACGGCAGATTTATGGCGATCTACAAATTTGCCGATCACTGATTTATCTTGACTAACAATAGTCTTAGGAATCACCTTCGTGAATTGCAGAGCGTATATTTTTTCGTTGGCAGTTCTTAAGCCTTGAGGTGAGTTAACTACCAAAGTTTTACTAGGATTGATGAGATCTAATATATAAGTTGTATACAAGTAAGGAATAGTAACTGGAGGATCAGTACGCATAAACACAGCGTCCATCTCCTCCAAACAAATTAAACTCCGATCACCTAGCTGATACCAATCTGCCTCTGCTGACCAAGATCCATCAACTAATTTCACTGGCTTAAGCTTGACTGGCTGTAAATAGCCCCAGGCTTTGCCCTCAATTATGCTGAGTTGATTAGCTTCGACAATCCAAACCTGATGATTCAAAAGCTGTGCAGCTTCCATCATGGCAACACTGCTATCGTGTCCTGGATCTAGTTTGTCGATCGGATCGATGATAAATGCGAGTTTCACGCTGTGTTCCTTAAGTTAAATGCTTTGTACTTCTAACTTACCAAAGTACTCCTTAAGAACACCCCTCTACAACAAAGCTTCCAATTCACCTTTTCTTTCTAGAGCATGAATATCATCACATCCACCAATATGGCGATCGTCGATAAAAATTTGAGGTAGGCTCGATTTCCCGTTGGCTCTTGTTCTCATTTTATCTCTGGCATCCTCATCCCCATCAATACAATATTCCGTATATTCCACCCCCTTTCTATCTAACAGCCCTTTGGCACGAATACAAAAAGGACAACTACTCCAGGTATATATTTCAACTTTTGCTGCCATGGTCAATGCGAGTATTAAGCTTTATTACGACAATATCATTTTAAACTGATTTGTCCGCACAAGAACCTGAGCAGAATGTAGTTTAATTTAACGCTACTCAATTTATAGACAAGCTGTTCCGATTCTAGAGTAGAAATATTCGCAATGTTCAGGTTGTGAATTGAAATAGTGAAATCAGTGAGCTTACGGGCAAGCAATAGACGATTAGGCTTATTCATCTCCTCGGCGGAGAGCCTAGATAAACGGCGATTGTAAGTACAGCAGCTAGTAATTAATTACTGGACAGTCAAATAACAAACTGTTAGTTTTAAGCGGGCATTTGGGAACTCTAAAGAAATAAGGCGAAGGAAGTTCTCGTATTTCAGAATTAATCGACCCTTTGTTGCGGTACTTGCCAAAGTAAAGTAGTTGAAATCATCTACTAGCCTGAAAACATATCTTCTTTCATAAGTTAACTTATATTGAATTTACATAAAATGAAATCAGCTAAAGTTATTAATAAAATTCTGCTAATTTCTCTTGCTTTTGGTAGCGTAACTGTTGTGGCAGGCATGCTGTTGGCTAGGGGGAATTTCAAAAAAACTCTATTAGGTGTTGGCGCAACTACATCTGTAGCTAGTGTTGCTGGAGTATTAATAAATAGTCAGAATAAAGAATCGAATAGTATCTCGAAAGAAACAGAGTCGAGTAGCGATAAGACAGCACTTTCAGACAGCCTTGATAGTCAGTCTGAAAGTGCTGTTGAGGAAGAAGACAAAAATACAGAGACAGAAATAAACGACCCCGACCTACTTGTAACAGAGTTAGATTCCGCCTTAGATCAAGATTCTGCCCCTAATAGTACAGAGGTGGATTCAGAAATAGAAAATGATAATGAGGTGTTAAGCTCAGAAGTTCAGGAAAATAACGATGAGAATGAGGAATTAGAGCAAATAATCTCGCCAATTCAAGAGAACATTGCTGAGATTGAAGAAGAATCTGTGCCAGAAATTGCCATAGAATCAGAAGCTTTCACTAATGAATCAGGAAACATACAGCCTGCTTCAGATGCAATAAATGAAGGTGAAGAGAGCAATGAAGCAGATATAAATCCCTTTGCCAACGCTTCTGATTTCACAGAATCAAGTCAGGAGGAAGCTGCTTCCGACTTGGAAACGGTAAACAAAATGTTTGGGACTTTCGAGCTAGAAGAACCAAAGGCGCATGAAAGTCAATCATCTGTAGAAATCGAGAATGTTTCAGGCGAAGAATCTGATGAGTTGTTGATGGAAGATGAATACAGCTTTGGTGATGACTCAGTAATCTCTACCGAACTAGAGGCACCCTCAGAAGTATTTGCTCTAAATAGCGACTTGGAAGATGATTCAGAAATCTCTCCTGAAGTCGAACCAATGTCCGTGATGGAAGATGACTCGATTGACGAGCTACCAGAAATGGAACCCGAATCCGCTGATGAAGGTCAGTTTAGTTTTAGTGATGACTCAATAATCTCTACCGAACTAGAGGCACCCTCAGAAGTATTTGCTCTAGATAGCGACTTGGAAGGTGGTTCGACTTCAGGAGAGATTTCTGAACCACC
>JBCBWB010000293.1:0-3497 GCA_039817275.1 Cyanobacteria bacterium J06648_1
CAGCCGATAAGTTTGGCGTTGATTTTTAGGTAAGAACTATTTCCATAATTAAACAGGAGTGAAGCAATGGCAGTAGATTTTGAAAGCACCGCCGCCGAGACGGTGACGCAGCTACAAGAACTGATGAATCGCGCCGACCAGGCTAGCGAAGACTTATCCGCTACCAGAGAAAAATTAGCCCAGGTATCGGCAGAATTCGATAGTAACTGGAGTAGCTTGGCAGAACGAGCGGAGGGCTTATTAGAACGTATTTCCAGCGCCAGAGAAGACCTCAATGGTGAATCTGAAGCCGTGACCCAAGGTTTTGCCGATATGGAAAGCAGCGTGGAATCTCTCCAGTCTAGTGCCAGTCAGGAACTAGAAGAAACTATGAACGAACTACAGGCACTTGGCAGCGAAGCCGACAGCGACGGTGCCGAACTCAACGATGTATTTGAATCGGTGCGAGAAACTATTACTAGTCTGCAAGAGAAAGTCGGCGAGGTACAGGAAAATCTGACGCAAAACCTAAGCGAGTCGGGAGAAAATCTAGAAAATGAAGTGAGTGAAGCGATCGCTCAATTCCAGTCGGAGATCGAAGATAAATCTGCTGAAACCCAGGAAACAATCTCGGACGAATCTACTAACAAGCTGACAGAAATGCTCGGTAGTTTGGCTACTCAGCTAGAAACAATCCAAACAGAATTAGCCGAAAAGGGCGAGGCTAAAGCTCAGGAAACTAGTACCTCCTCTAAGTCAGTGATGGAGGATTTTACCAGTCAGCAAGAAGAAATCTTTGGCGAATTGACCGATAAAGCGGAAGAGTTAAAGCAAGCCATTACCGATATTGCCGAACTAGTGGATACAACTAGCGATACTGCCGACACTGCGAAGGATACTTTGGTTGACGGAGTGGAATTAACTAACGTTGGCGTTGGTACTGTCATCGGTATTCTCGACGATCTTAAAGATATTCTCGGTGGGTTTTGAAAAAAGCTCTAAGCTCTAAGCTCTAAGCTCTAAGCTACAGTCCTGCTGTATCCTTTCTAGCCCCCAGCCCCTTCGTTTACAACTTCCATGCCGCCCAAAGCCGAAAAGTTAAGTCAAACTATCGAAAGCCTCCAGTTATTTCTGAGTCGCAAAGCTGAAGAGAGGGAAGATCTCGCGGAAATTTCTCGCCAGCTCGCTCAATATAATAAAACCCTCAAGCAAAAGAAGCTGACGGTACAGATTGTCAGTCACGAACCTGCTTTGGCACAGGCTGTATTCGACTTGATTAGTGTGGAAAAGGAACTAAAGCGGTTTTTTCAGCTCAAGTTCGATCGCATTCCCCCTACCCCCAAACAAACTACCCCGAAACAGTGCGCCAGCATTAAGCTAAGACAGCATTTAAATAACGGCACGGGTTTACAGCAGTATAAAGAGCTAGATGCTAGTCGAGAATATACCATCGGCAGATCCCCCGAATCGGATATTACGATTAACGGCAAGCTATACCAGGGTGTTTCTTGGAATCATGCAGTTATCTTGCCTTCTGCTGAAGGGGTACAGACTACTCAATGGCAAATTGGCGATCAAGGCAGCACTAACGGTACATTTGTCAACGGACAGCAGGTAGAGGATGGTCAACTGCTCAGTTCGGGAGACGTGATTACTCTTGCCTGTCCACAAACGGGAGATAAGGTAGCGGAATTGGCTTTCGACCTGCGAGTAGAGGCTTTGAATCGAGAAGCGGATCGAGAATACTGGGAAGCAGTAGATTGCGATCTGATAATGGTGGTGGTAGACAGTAAAGAGGCTCTCGCAGCGGAAGTAAAAGAGTTTATCCAAAATTTGGATCGTACTTATATTTCCCAGCAGTTTATCTTGGTCGATACTCCCGATCCCAAAAAGGAACCCGACACAGCTAAGGAGGCAGATAAAAATCTGAAGGCGATCGAAACCTGGCTCAAAACTGATGTTAAAGATAAGGGTTTTGAATCGGTGCCGTTGTACCTGAAACCTTTTATCGCCGAAGACTCGAAGGAGGAACACGACCCCAGACAGCTCAAAAAACAGGAAAGATTTATTAAAACCCTGGGTAATGTGGTCAAGCGCCAGCCAGAAAACATCTTGGCAAAGCGTATGGCGGTAAAAGTGGTGCGATCCGCCGAACCCGTCGAACCATTTCTATCCCAGCAGCAGCAGGAGTTAGCAGATAAGTTAGCGGCAGAAGAGAGAGAATTAGCTAGTTTGGGGGAAACAAATCTCAAAGAGATCAGTAAAAAAGCGATCGCCGAAGCCAATCAAAACAAAGATAAATTTTTCAAGCAAATCAAGCTGGACATGTCCCAGTCTAAGGCGGCACTACTAGATGTCTATAGTAAAAAAAGTATCGTTTATCAGATCCAAGATTTTGTTGATGGTTTAACCCCCGTTGTCTCTAGCAAAAACGGACAAAAGATTATTCAGCTTAATGACGAGGCTTCCGATTCTAAGGACATCAATACTAGCCTGGTTAGATTTTGTACTCAATCTTTAGAAAAGTGGGCAGCAGCAGAATGGCAGAGAATCAACTATAGCTATGGCAATGGCGGCTTACACGGCTTGCTCGATCGCCTGAAGCAAAAAACCAACGTCATCCCTGGAGTACTGTCCGAATCCCCCTTTGCCGAACCCGACGATATCGACGTAAAAGATAACCTCCTGATGTCCTTTGCGGGAACTAATTGCGAAACCACCCACAAGCAAAAGTCTCTTGGTGGCTACATCATGAAACAGCTTAGAAGCCAGATGATGCAGGTAATGATGATGGCAACTTTGGGCTTGAGCATGATTGGCATTACTGCCAACAAAGGTAAATTAATGTCTGATATGTCTAACTACTTCAAACAGTATCCCTGGCTGTTTGGCATCTTCGTCTGTGGCATTATCTTTTTACTCGTTAGTGCCTACAACAACGAAAACGATACCAAGCTGGAAGAGGCGGGAGTAAAGCTCAAAAAAGACTTGTCTGGTTATTATCAATCCTT
Organism: Cyanobacteria bacterium J06648_1; assembly: GCA_039817275.1. Taxonomy (GTDB): domain Bacteria; phylum Cyanobacteriota; class Cyanobacteriia; order Cyanobacteriales; family Xenococcaceae; genus Waterburya. The sequence goes on from JBCBWB010000293.1 coordinate 2,991, forward strand.
TACTAAAAACCTGCTAGACAAAGTGATTCAAGATATTACCTTAAATTTAGAACTGGAGGATAAAAAGATAGCCGATAGTTTAGGACTTGTAAGCGAAGCCTATGGCGATCGCCTAATTGAAATTGAGAAAAAACAAATCCAAATTAAGAGTAACTTGGAAAAATACCAGGCACAACAAAAAAGCTTAAATACAGAGTTATCAGAGTTTGAAAAGCTCAAGCAAATGTAATGAATATTTACTGTATGACGTATAAATACTTAATGTTTTTGTTCTTAGCTCTAAGCTTTAAGCTTTAAGCGATAAGCGATAAAGAAAAATGCAAGACTTTACACAATTGTCTGTTTGGCAAAAGGCTCATAATTTAACAATCAATGTTTATAAATTATCTAAAGAATTGCCGTCTGAAGAGAAGTTTGGCTTGATTAGTCAAATTAGAAGATGTTGTATTTCTATAGAAAGTAACTTGGCGGAAGGATGTCCTAAAGGATACCGCTTCGCATATGGCA
>JBCBWB010000294.1:0-3494 GCA_039817275.1 Cyanobacteria bacterium J06648_1
AAGCTAAAAATTATAGAGTTTACCTTTAGTGTCATTATTTGAGCAGTATTAATAGACGATCGCTAACCCATAAATTTGACGTGGATTGATTTAACTAAATTTATTTAAGCTTTTGATATATAAATCTGACATTGGTGCAAATACGTAAAGAATTTATTTTTTGATTTTACGAGTCATTTTGTAAAATTTTTTACCAATGACAATACAAGCTACTTTTAGCTACTTTTCCCAGGAAAACTATCGGTATTTTTACGGTCTTCTATCGACAGAATATAAATTTAGACATTAGAAAAACATCTGTTTGGGTCTATAAAAGTTAACTAGATTTTTAATCTAAATCATCCTATAATTTTTGATGCTACAAGGAATAGGCAAATTGCTTTTTTGCGCTTTTGTTGAATTTAAATGGTTAAAAAAGCCGAAAATTAGTCTGCTTTTTGAATACAGAAGAAACACTTAGGTAATGATATCAGTGCCAAATTTCTCGTCTAGATACTAATAAGATGTCGCCAGGTTTTAGTTTCGTAAATGTTTGACCGAGGGAGACATAGCTCAAGAATGTTTCTCGGGGCGATCAGATCATCGTTCATACGATTTGAAAAAAGCTCAGTGCCTAGAACATAGTGCTTAGTATCGTTCATAGGTGCTATTGCATCCAGGCTCTCTTTTAAGAGTATTTCCTTATGGACTGTAGTCAAACCTTAACATTCAACACATTATTCTCTGAATTACCTAGATCTTTGATCGAAGAGAAAGAGTGTCTAGCAATACGGCAATGACGTTAAATTGGGTTAGAATTCTAGATGAAAAGAAATTGAGATTTCTGAACTTTGAATTTGAGGTATAACACTGATGACTACTTTGAAGTTAACTAGGCAGGATATTATCGGAATTACAGAGGAAGAAGTCGCGACGATCGCTCTACGTTTGGAGCAGGATGAGTATGAGACTCCTTTCGCCGCCTTGGAAGATTGGCATCTTCTCAGAGCGATCGCCTTTCAGCGAGAAGAGTTAGTTCAGCCCTATATTCACCTGTTGGACATCGAAGCTTACGATGAAGCCTAAAACATGGAACATTTAGCATTAAACATGGAACATTAAACATTGCGAGATGTTATGCCCTTGTGGTATGCCCTCAGCAGTCGCTCTTTGTTGGAAACCAACAAGACCGCGCTGCTTCGCAAAACCGTCCTAAATGATACCGCTTCGCATAAGGTTATTGTCGAGGTTGAACATTGAACAGTTTAAATTGCTGCCTGGTTGCAGGGTGCTAGATAAGGGCAGTAGGCACATTTTTCGGTAGTCGGGGTGGCAGAATAGTCACCCTGGCTTATTTTTTGTGCTAGTTCATTTGCTTCTGCGGCGATAGAACTCAACTGGCTAGGAGAAAAGCTATGTATTTTGTCATGACGCAGATAGACAATATGAGCCTGGGGACGATTGAGAGCGGCAGCATATACCCAAAGCTGGAAACGATGGTCTTGGGGCAGCATCTGGCGATCGCTTTTGTAGTCTAGCACCCAGTCCTGACCCACCAAATCAATTACGCCATTGAAAGTGATTTGACCCAGTTTAAAGTTAATTTGCTGTTCTTTGGCGATCGCCGTCTGACGTAAAAATTGATACATGGGCAGTTTAAAGAATCTCATGGCTAAAGCGATCGCCTCATCTAAAACCCCTGGCTCACAGCCTGCTTCAGCAAAGGGTAATAAGTCTTGGGGTTGAGTCAAATTGTGTTCTAAGGCTTTGTGGACTAGAGTTCCCATCTGCATACCAGAGGCGATAGGCGAAGCGGCACCTGGGAAGAATTCTTCTCCCAAGCCTGGATGTCCATCAATAAAATGCAGCTTAAATCTTTGGGGACAGCGGGCATAGTCGGTTAAAGCCGTGACGGGCAGTTCAGATAGTCCCGAACCAACTGAATTTAATAGTAAAGACGGCAGGCGATCGGGTACTGGGGGAACTTGGGGTACAGGTGGCAGGGCTTTGGTATCGGTGTAGGGAATAGTCAAGGTTGGCACATTAGCCGCTGCGATCCCTTTTTGTAAACGGTTTAACTCTCCTTTGTAGGGTTCAGCCGCACTCAGAATTAGATAGTCTCTGGCTCTAGTTAGGGCAACATAGAGAACGCGCACGGCTTCGGCACGGTCTTTTTGCGACTGGAGATATTCGAGCCAGCCATACAGCACGGGTTTTTGCATCACTCCCTGGGGATTTTTGCTTTTTACCCCAACTCCCAATTGAGCATCGAAGCGAATTGGCGGAGCAGATTTGGGGCGCTCCTTGCTCAGATCGGCGACAAATACAGCCCCCCACTCTAAACCTTTGGCAGCATAGATAGTCATTAAAGATACGGCATTACTTACTGCCACAACAGGTCGAGGCACAGCTACCTCATCTTGATAAAGCCTTTTGAGACGACGCACCACGCCAAATAGATCGTAAGTCCCCTGTTCTAGATCCTTAACCAACTGCCCAAATCCCTGCCAGTCGGCTAATCTTCTGGCTGCCCCCGCTAAATTGGCAATTACGGCGGTGTATCCCGTCAGGCGATCGGCATACTGCAAGACACGAGACGGCATTTCTGACTGACGAATTTTTAATAGCTTGCTTAAAACCCAAACAGGACGAGAAAAATCATCAGACTCGGAAGTCTGTAGCTTATCCCACCAGCTATGATCTGTAACGGATTCTTGATCCCCAGACTGTTTAAATTGGAACAAAGAGCGATCGCTAACTGCAAACCAAGGACTTCGTAATACCGCGACCAGTGCCAGATTGTCTTGAGGATTTGCCAAAAACCGTAATAAAGCAGTAGCGTCCTTTGCTTCTCTGGTTACCAAGAGGTTACCGCCCCCAGCAGGAGCAACGGGTATGCCGAGGGCGGCTAAGGCTTCGCCGTATACTTCTAAAGGTTGCCAGGTACGGGTCAAAATTGCTATGTCTCTCGGTTCTATCGGGCGGGTATGTCTAGTCTCTTTATCAAAGACGGGCATTTGGCGCTCAAGCATCTGCTTGATTTTTTCTGTCAGACTGAATGCCTCGACTCGCTGACGCTGAGACTTATTAGGCTTGGGCGGTTTTTCGGCTCCTGATTCGCTCAAAGGATCGCCAATAGTTAATACCTGCAAGTAATTAAAGTTTCCACTTCCTTCTGCCTGAAGCGGTTTTTCCCGACGAAAAGCGTTTAAATCCTGATGATTCTCTGCTAGGTGAGAGCAAGGCTCTCCAGTCGTCGTGAGACGATATCCGAAGGTGTATCCTTTAGGACGATCTGCGCGTATATGCGGAGCGGTATCCTTTAGGACGCGCTGCGGAGCGAAGATCTGATTAAACTGCTCGATTAAAGTTTCATGGGTACGAAAGCTGGTGCTGAGAACAACTTCCTTACCGTTGCTGCGCAAAATGCGATCGCGAAATTGCTGAAAGACACGAATATCCGCCCGTCGAAAACCGAGAGACATAGCAATTTTGACCCGTACCTGGCAACCTTT
>JBCBWB010000295.1:0-3493 GCA_039817275.1 Cyanobacteria bacterium J06648_1
CCTCTCCAATCAACTTGCTCAAAAATAGCCCCCCGAAAATCTGCCGAACCTAAATATGAGCCTCTTAAATCAACATTTTTCAGCCTACCTTTTCCTCTAACTATGACTTCTTGATTTGTTATTTCCATTTCCATTTCCATAGCCATATTTTTTGAAAGCGTGATTGGAATAGTTTTTGATTCCTTAGCAATTTTTAATTCATCTTTAAAAACAACTAATCTCAGATTAGCATCACTCAAATTAACATCAGTTATTTTACAAAGGCTTAAATTTGCATATTTAAAGAAAGCATTACTTAAATTGGTATTTTTTATAATTACATTAATTAAACTAGCCTTTCTAAAATTGACATTAACTAATATGGAGTTTATGATTTGAGCTTGAAACAAGTTGCAGAAAGCAAGTTTAGCATTTTCTAAATTTACATTATGCAGCCTTGCATTAGATAAATTTGCGCCTCGCAGATCAGATTTGTTTAAGTTTGTACCATCAAAAATTGTATTGTTTAGATTTGAATTAATCAGACTAGAACTTCTTAAGTTAGCATTTTTTAAATTAGCGTTTTTCAAGTTAGCATTTTCTAGATTGGCATTTTCCAAATTGGCGTTTTCCAAGTTGGCATTTTCTAGGTCTGCATTGCTGAGGTTGGCATTTTTTAAGTTGGCATTTTTAAAAAATGAACTGCCTAAATTAGCATTTTCTAAATTCGCCTCATACAAAATATTCAACTCATTATCAAATAAATTGTCACTATCTTGAACTAATTCAGTCTCATATAAAAAAATAGTTACTATTTTATTTCTTTTAGCATCTAACTCTTTTAACGTAGATATAGTTAAAGCCTTTGCTATTTGACCTAAAGTAGCTCTTGTCTCTTTTTCACTAGATTGGATTTCTTTAAGCAATAAAGTCATACGGTCGAGATAACTAGACAAAATCTCAATACGAAGACGCTCTAAAGCCGAGTCCCGATCGCGTTGTGCTATTAATTCAGTAAGCTCTTGATTTTGCTTTGTTGTATATTTTGTTAATTCATTCTGACTTTCTATTCTTTTTTGCTCATTTAAAGAATCTTTTTCTTTGATTTTTTGATTGTCTTTATTAATGGCGTACTGAACTACAACACTACCCATGAATATGGCTAAGGGACTTAAAATGCTTCCTATTGCTTTCAATTGTTCTTTGTTTGTTTCAATCCACATCCAAACATAAATAGAGCAATCTCTTATGAGATCTGTATTTATTGCATGACTTATAACAACAAAAGAAAACATTTTTTCTAATTATCTTTGAGCTTTAAAGGTGCTTATATTTGAACTTATTTTAGCTACAGAAGAACAAAATAATCAATTACTCAATATTTATCTCCTAGCTGTCTCATTAAGCAAACCTTCGGCAGCCTCTAATAACTCCTGCTGAATGTCTTTTGTATCTTCGCGATTGTTTAGATAAGTGGTTAATGCCTCCATCGGGTTTAAGGTATTACCAACACCCAATTCTGGTAGACGAGGACGAGCTAATTGGCTGATCAATTCGGGGCGGATACTATGGCTGTGGGCAGTTTGTAAAGCTCGGTCAATGGCGGTTGTATTGATAAGATCTAGCTGTTCCGATCGCAATTTATAAATCAGCCGTACTACCTTGTCGGTAATTTCCTGTTTGGAGATCGCATCTAACGCCGCCTGTAGCGGATCGTCGGCTTCAGCAAGATTAATTTCAATGGTAATAAAAGGACGGGCAGGCAGAGGGCAAAATTCCCATTCGGCTTTACCCGACTCTAATTCGAGGAAGATATAGCCCTTATCTTCTTTTTCCTCACCAAAGTCTACCCGCTCAATACTGCCAGGATAGACTACTGGCGGATCGTTACTCGGATTGAGGTTTTGGTGTTTATGAACGTGTCCCAGGGCTACATAGTCAAATTCCTGCCGAATCAGCATTGACATGGGAATAGTAAAGCCTTTGCCGACTGCTAAAAACTTCTCGGCACCCAGGCTGGCGCGATCTGCCATTAAGTGCGCTAACAATACAGTAGGAACATGGGGATCGAGACGGCGTATTTCCGCTTCAATTACGGGCTGTAGCTTTTCGATCAGCATCTCATTAACTTCAGGTAGAGCTAATCCCTCCGTTTCGGGACGAGTTAACAGGGTAGAGCGATTGAGCCAGGGTAGAGTAATTACCTGAACTGAGCCATTTTTGGTATCCAGACGATGGGTAGCGATGCTGTCGCCGACAATAAACCCAGGGACGACTAGAGTGCGATAAATCGATAAACTAGCCCCACCGTTGCCCTGAGAATGCTGATCGTGGTTGCCGACTAGGAGAATAGCAGGGATCTTGGCATCGGCTAAACGCCTAAACTGACTGGCGAAAGCCTCATGGACATAGGGGGCGGGAGTAGCATCGGGGAAGGCATCTCCACCAAACAGTACTAAGTCTACAGGTTCGGAGATCGCGCGATCAATACAAATCTTGAGGCTATTTACAAAGTCTTCTAGTCTGGTGTTAACACCAGTTTCGGGATTAATCTTGCCGTGAGAAAAACCGCTGCCGAGATGAATATCTGATAGATGCAGAATTTTAACCATAAGACTTGAGTTGCGAAGAGATGCTTTGTTCTAGTTTAGGGCAATAGTTAGTAAGAGGTAAAAGGTATTCGTGACAAGTTAAGGATCTACGTTGTTTATCAAATCGTCTTTGAAAGATTGCTGATACTGCTGCTCAAATGTTGGCAATAATGATTCAAAAGCTTTTTTATTCAATCCAGTCAAGGCTCTTAACAATCTATCTTGCTTGATTACTTCCTCGATTTTTAACATTTGATTGCTCTGGCATCTGATTTCTTTTGTTTATTTTCTCTTATTCCCCGATAAGTCTATTGTTGAATCATTCGCACATCATACCCATCATTCACTAATTTATAGCCACAGCAATTAAGTCTTCAACTTCTTGCGACACTACCCGCGAGAGCGCCGTAGATGCTTCGCATCGCCGTCGCCCACCCTACAGTGATTTCTCTCACTATCTTCCCTAGTTATTCCCGATCGCTTTGTATTAAAAGAATATACCTCTTCATTCCCGATCCTTTCAATTCTTATGACTAAACCAACTAACTCTATTACTACCTATCTAGAACCAGAATTAGAATTTGAACCTTGTCACGATATCAACAAACTAGAACCAGAAACCGAAGCAGAGTTGACGCGATCGCTCCCCCGTGGTTCGGTACTGTTAGCGAATGTCTCAGGCTGTTCGACAGCAGTAGCTAACGGACTTTCCCAACAGATTATTGATGAGATGAATGGCATTATTCCCAATGTCTTAGTTAGATTCGATAACCTCAATGTCAGATCGGGTGCAGCAGTATTTCCCTACTTGCAAAGACCAGCCCAAGAAGCCTTAGCCCGTGCTATCAGCGATCGCGGTGCGACCATGAGTATCAACTCGGCTTATCGCACCATCGGACAGCAGTTGATTTTATTTAACCACT
>JBCBWB010000296.1:0-3425 GCA_039817275.1 Cyanobacteria bacterium J06648_1
GAAGGGAATAAAAACAAATGTCATCTATCGTAGTAAATATTGATGTTGCCGATTTTGAAGGTAACGGGCTAGATATAATCGGTACAGAAGCAGCAGACACTCTATTTGGAACCAATGACGGTGAGTTGATCGATGGTTTGGGTGGCAATGATTTTCTCTCAGCCAGTGATGCTGATGATTTCATCATAGGTGGAGACGGATTTGACACTATCGGTGGTGGTGCAGGTGCAGACACTATTTTGGGTGGAAACGATGGTGATCTAATTTTTGCTCATGATGGCGATGATGTTGTTGATACTGGTGAGGGTAACGACATTATCTACGGTGGTAAAGGTTCCGATATTTTGTTTGGTGGTGCTGGACAAGATGAATTTGTTTTTGAATTAGCAGATTTTGCCGAGGGTGAGATCGATATCATTGCCGATTTTGAACAAGGAGAAGACAAGCTGATCATCAAAGGTTTATCGGATCAAGATGCAGTTGCCTTTGATACAGCCACAGGGTCTGTTTCAGTTAACGGCAGAGAAATAATTAGCTTCGATGAAGTCGTTGGTTTTGATAGCGGCGATTCTCCTGAAGACTTTGAATTGTTTTAATTCTTGGTTTTGAGGTTGTCTATCTAAACTAACAGGTCTGATGACCTGCTCAGCATATCTCTTGTTTGATTTTGAGTAGGAATTCACTCTTGGTCAAGAATTCAATATAAGCTAAAAAATTGAGTGACAGACAAAATTCAAAGTAGAACTTAGAATCGATTGCTGAAATTTAGATCCAATAAACCATAATAGATTTATCAACGGCGCGATCGCGCCATTTTTTTTGTCTAGTTTCTTGCCTAAATTCTCGTAGCTGATAATTTACCGACATATTATTCTGACTATGGATTTTTAAGCTCGACTAAAGCCAAGTTTAATAACAGACTTCGAGAAGATTAAGCCGAAAAACTTCGACCCATAGGGAGTTAAGCAAAGATATTAGAGATTGTTGAACTTTTAGATCTGTGTAGCAACAATGTAACAAATTGTCCCTTGAGATTATGCAAAAAAGATGCGTTTTTATAAATCTAAAAAGGACATAAGCTGCTTGCTTAACTTACCTAGCTTTGACTAAAAATGTGGCTTAGTTGTAAGCTTACAATTAATTGAGCTGCAATATTGTGGTAAATTTTAATTTAGTCAAACACTTTATTTGTTGTTAAGAGCATTTTAAGCCTATGTAGCAATTTAGTAATAACAAGTGCTTTTGAGGCATAAATTTGTTGCTTTCAAACTTGCTAACTTTCTGATTTCAAGAGAATAGGTGAAAGTTTTAGCTTCAGTTACTACGTTCTTGATTATTAAAATGTCAAATAAAATACATATGGCAAATGAAATTATTAGTCGAGAGAAAAAGTTGCTGCTTAGCAGTAGCTTGAACAGGAAAATAGTACAGGTGGTGGTTTACTACTTAGAAGCTTCAGAGCCTCAATCAAATTTAGTTCAGATTAACTAATTACTAGCTTTAACTCTGGAAAAAAATAAGTCAAAAGTAATGATGAGCTGAATACTATGTCAGATATCTGAAAGCTCAGTTGTCCAATCCCAAATCTAATCAAGAGCAGTTCCTCAAATTTATTTAATTTTTAGATGAATTCCAATACACCAGTTCCCGCAGGATGGTCGGCAAAAAAATCTAATTCTTCATTAGACAATGATTTTAGTAACTTAGGGTTGATTCATGTCTCCAAGCCCAATGCTCAAAACACGGGAATAGTAACGCAGGAAACTAGCAAATTTGTTGTGCTGCCAGAGGTCAATGACACATCAAAAAATTCTTTGGCAGCGGAGCTTGTATCGGCGGCAGAAGTTTATCTGGGGCAAGCTCTAGTTTATTTTGAACAGGAAGACTTTGCCTCCAGCATTGCCGCTTGTCAAGAGGCATTGAGAGTCAATCCAGAGATGGGGATAGCCTATAAAATTTGGGGAAACTGTCTGCAACGAGATGGCAAAAGTGCTGAGGCAATAGGAATCTATGCCAAAGCCCTAGAAGCGAAAGCTGATATGGCAGAGATTTATTGCAATTTGGGCAGTATTTACGCCAAGCAGCAAAAGTGGCAGCAGGCAATTGAACATTACCAGAAGTCAATTATCATCAATCCCAATATAGCTACACCTCATCGCAATCTGGCTAAAATTTGGGATGAATTAAAAGAGTATGACAAGTCAGCTAAATCTTTTTTTAGAGCGATCGCCATTGATCCCAGTTTACTATCCGCACAGAATCACTTCAATTTGGCTAACAATCTCATTGCGGAAGGAAATAGAAGTCAAGCGATCGCCTGCTACAAAAGCTGTATTGAGCTAGAACCCAGTTTTCTCAATGCCTATGCCAGATTAGCAGATGCTTTAGAAGAAGATGGTCAAACAGAATCAGCTCTTTTCTACTATAAGAAACTAGCCCAGCTACAGACAGAAACCAAACAACCTCCTGCTCAATCAAAATCAGGACAACAAATTAGCACCCTGCTTCGGTCGCAGCCCAAACTCCCAGGAAATGCCGAATCAAAACAGCTAATTAGGCTCCCCGCTAGTAAGGCTCAAGTTCCTCAGCTACAGCCAGCTCAGACATCAAAAGAAGAGCAAATTAAGAAATACCTCAAGGCAGCCGCAAATCAGCCCAACTCAGCCGAAATTCAGAGAGAATTGGGCAATTTATATCTCAATAGCCAGCAAAAACAAAAGGCGATCGCCTGTTATCTTAAGGCAACAAAACTAGCTCCTCAAGAGGTGAAGTATCATCTATGTCTCGGTCGAGCCTGGGAAAAGGCAGGGTATCCGAGTCGAGCAAATCTAGCCTACTATCAAGGCTTTAGCTTGCAGCCCCAAAAAGTATCGGCCAAAAATCACTACCTGCTGGGGGACAAACTGCTACAGCAAAATGAAATCAAAAAAGCAGTTTCCTGTTATCGCCGAGCAATCAGCAGACAGCCAGATCTAATCGAGGCTTACTGGCGACTAGGAGAAATAGCAACGGAGAAAAACGATTCCAAGACGGCTTTAGCCTGTTATCAACGAGCGTTAAAAATTGCCCCCAAGCGAGTGCAAAATTATGTTCTCGTTGCCAAAACCTTGACTCGACAGGGAAACTGGAACGTTGCTCTCCCCTACTATTATAAAGCAGCGACCCTAGAGCCTAGTAATGCCGATATCTATATCAAAATAGGTGAAGTATTAGCTAACCTGCAACGGCATCAAGAAGCAATTAAGGTTTTACAGCAGGCAATTGCTAAGCGTCCTCAATCCTGGGAGGCTTATTACCAACTAGGGAACGTCCTCAGCCAGCAAAAATTATGGAAGCAGGCGGTGGGTGCTTATGAAAAGGCAATTCTATTTAACTCCAATTTCAGTTTAGCCCATCACTATTTGGGGCAAGCTCATCTAGAGCTA
>JBCBWB010000297.1:0-3422 GCA_039817275.1 Cyanobacteria bacterium J06648_1
CTATCTTCGGTTATCTTACTTCTGCTCCCTTTGGTGGCGAAGGCTGGATTATCGGGGTAGACAACATGGAAGACATTATCGGTGGTCATATTTGGATCGGTTTGATCTGTATTTCTGGCGGTATCTTCCACATCTTGACTAAGCCTTTTGGTTGGGCGCGTCGCGCTTTGATCTGGAATGGTGAAGCTTACCTTTCCTACAGTATCGGTGCTGTGTCTTTGATGTCCTTCATCGCTTCTTGTTATGTATGGTTCAACAACACTGCTTACCCCAGTGAGTTTTATGGTCCTACAAACGCTGAAGCTTCTCAAGCACAAGCCTTTACTTTCTTAGCTCGTGACCAACAAATGGGTGCGAACATTGGTTCTTCTCAAGGTCCTACGGGTCTTGGTAAATACTTGATGCGCTCTCCTACTGGTGAGATCATCTTGGGTGGAGAAACAATGCGTTTTTGGGATTTCCGTGGTCCTTGGTTAGAGCCTATGCGTGGTCCTAACGGTATCGACCTCGACAAAATCAGAAATGACATTCAGCCTTGGCAACTACGTCGTGCTGCTGAGTACATGACTCACGCTCCTAATGCTTCAATCAACTCTGTTGGTGGTATTATCACTGAGTCCAACTCCTTCAACTTCGTAAACATCCGTCAATGGTTGGCTGCATTCCAGTTCATTCTTGCTTTCTTCTTCCTCATCGGTCACTTATGGCATGCTGGTCGTGCTAGAGCTGCTGCTGGTGGATTCGAGAAAGGTATTGAGCGTGAAACTGAACCATCACTATTTATGCCCGATCTAGACTAGTTAACTGTAAAAGTTATTAGTTTATCGGTCTAAGATATAAATAAGCCTCTGCTACTTGGCGGAGGCTTGTTTTTTTTAGTGGAGAATTTAAAAAAGACCCCGCTGCTCGGATTAATAGTAGAGAACAGCCAGATAGTAACCTGACTGTAGGTTAAAAAGTTTCTATAAACTCTTTGCGCTTCTGCGTCTTATCGAAGTGTATCCTTTAGGATTGCGCGAAATATACACCAATCATTTTAAGCTTTCCTTCGACTGCTATACGTCTAATGCGAATTAAATAAAAGACCTAATGCCCTTTTCTATCGTACAAAATTTATCTTCCAAATACAAAGATCTATATTGGGGGAACTTTCCCCCAAAGCCTGACCTAAAAGAGTTGTACTTATCGGCTTTACGGGATTTGACATTTGAAACCGATCCTTAGAATATCTCAGAAGGATTGAAATTGCCAAAGTTCAACCAAACCTATAGGCACTCTTACACCCTATAAATGCCAAGGATTCTGGTGATTTATGTGTTATCAAGCTAATTTATATTAGGCGTGCTATGTAAAATCAGAGCTGGCTCATACTTTTGCTAGTTGTAGCCATAGCCAGCAAACATTTAAGATACGAATTCTACTTAATTTAATAATTAACCTTATATCTAAATGCCAGACCTAGAGAAAATTGCGGCTCAGTTAGAAAGTTCCAATTCCAAAGATCGTTTACTTGCTTTGACTTCCCTGAGAGAAGTTGAACCAGAAGATGCCGTTCCCCTAATCAAGAAAGTTTTAAACGATGAGATACTTCCAGTACGTTCTATGGCAGTATTTGCCTTGGGAGTAAAACCAACAGCGGAGTGTTTTCCTCTTTTGATAGATTTGCTGGCAACAGATGCCGACTATGGCATTAGAGCGGATGCGGCGGGAGCATTGGGCTATCTCAACGATATTCGCGCTTTTGAGCATTTAACCAGAGCATTTTACGAAGATGATAATTGGCTGGTAAGATTTAGCGCCGCTGTATCTTTGGGTAATCTACAGGATATTAGAGCCAAAGAATTGTTGATGGAAGCTTTGGATAGCGATGAGGTTATTTTACAGCAAGCCGCGATCGCCGCTTTAGGAGAAATTAAAGCAGTCGAATCTGTAGACAAAATTCTAACCTTTGCCGCCTCAGAAGATTGGTTAATCCGTCAGAGAATTGCCGAGGCACTAGGCAACTTGAACACCGAAAAAAGCCTCTCCGCCCTAAAATTCTTGGCAAGAGATCTCCATCCCCAAGTAAAAGAGGCAGCCGAAATATCTCTACGGCGTTTGTCGCAAAATTGAGCCTGGATCGAAGCTAGACTAACGACTTGAGAATAAACAGCAACCTAGACTCAATTGATCGCTTTAGATAAAAACGGAACTCTAAGATCGTGCTGACAGTCTTGGGTAAAGTCGTTACTGCGATCGCTATTTATGAATCATTTGCTCAAAACTAGTCTGTGTCTTGGTCTTGTCTCGATAGCTCATCCCGTATACGGACAGGTAACTCCCGACGGTAGCTTACCAACCCAGGTTAATCGACAGGGAAACATCAGCGAGATTACAGGAGGCGAACAGGCAGGAAGCAACTTGTTTCATAGTTTTCAAGACTTTTCGGTGCCGACAGGAAACGAGGCTTATTTTAACAACGGGATCGAGATAGACAATATTCTCTCTCGGGTTACAGGGGGGAATATTTCCGATATAAATGGCTTAATTCGAGCCAACGGGACGGCAAATTTATTTTTAATTAATCCTGCGGGAATAGTTTTTGGTGACAACGCCAGACTGGAACTGGGTGGTTCCTTCTTTGGTAGTACTGCCACGGGAATAACCTTTGATGATGGTACTGTTTTTAGCAGCGACACGGGGCAACCCTCCTTGACTATTAATGCGCCGATAGGTCTAGATCTGCGCAACACTACAGGCAACATTAGCAGTAGGGCGAATCTTCAAAGCGATCGCAATTTAACCCTTTCAGGTAACAACCTCGAACTTCAGGGACAAATAGAGGCGGTAGAAAATTTAACTTTAGAAGCTTCAGACAGTCTCGCTATTAGAGATAGTAATGCCAATCCTTTTATTGCCACTGCGGGGCAGGAATTGTCTTTACAGGCTGGCTCGATTGATATATCTGTCCTCAATAATTCTGAGAGTGGCTTATTTTCAGGTGCTAATCTGACTTTACAAAGTGATAATCCCGTTAACGGCGATGCTAATTTTGTTAGTGGCGGTAATTTTCGTTTAGAAAAGCTCGATGGTAGTCTGGGCGATTTAATCGGCGTTAACAATCCTGTAATCCTTTCTCAAGGCAATGTGAGCTTAGGTAGTTATGAAGGTGCATCACTGCGTATTCAGTCGGGGGGAAATGTAACGATTGAGGGAGATATTAATCTTACAGGTACAGGCATAGCGGACAATACGCTCTCAGAAACTCTTACTCTTTCCAATGGCGATCGAGTTGAGATAAACGATAGTGCCGAACCCACTTTAGATATTCGTGCAGGAACAAATAGCGTTGATGTTGTATCGGCAGAATCTCCTCTTCAGACAGGAAGCAAGATTGCGATCAACGGCAGAATCAATAATCCTGGCGGCAAGGTTTTGTTGAC
>JBCBWB010000298.1:0-3354 GCA_039817275.1 Cyanobacteria bacterium J06648_1
CGAGATCGGAATGGTTTCAGTTTTGCCAGGAATTGAACCTGCCAACATCAAAGTTGCACCAAATTCCCCCAAAGCGCGAGCAAAAGACAGTAAAGTACCTGCAATTAAGCCAGGTTTGGCTAAGGGCAACATGATTTGCCAGAAAATTCTAGTTTCAGTTGCTCCTAACGTTCTGGCACAGGCGAACAAGTTAGCGTCGATTTGTTTAAACGCCCCTGATGCGGTTTTATACATCAAGGGGAAAGCAACTACTGTTGAAGCGATAACGGTGGCGTACCAAGAGAAAATAACCGTAGCGCCAAAAGAATCTAGAATCTGTCCGAGGAAGCCATATCTACCAAATAATAATAAAAGTAAAAAACCCACCACCGTTGGCGGCAGTACCAAGGGGGCAGTTAATAACCCTTCAATTAAGCCCTTAGATTTACCGCGATAACCCAACATCCATCGTGCTGCCATGATGCCCAAGAAAAAGGTAATTACCGTGGCAGTAGTGGCAGTTTTGAGAGATATCCAGATGGGGGTGAGATCGGTCATTTTAGGTAGGGACGAACAGCCGTTCGCCCGTACGATAAATAATAAAGATAAATTTACAGTTTCCTTGCCACAATATGAAAAATGTGCCAGTCTCTATCTTCGCCTAGAGGGGTTTTACCTGGGTGTTCTTCCTCTTCCAATAGTTCGATCACGTAAGACTGTAATAGAGTTTCTACTTGCGAGTCAGCGCGTTGTCCCTAAAGGGATACCGCAAGCATATGGGGGTTCCCCCCATTGTCCTAAAGGATACCGCTACGCATATAGCGACTGACGAGGGTGCGATCGCGTAAAAGTATTAATTAATTCATTACCACTCCAAGAATCCCTGTTGCCAAATAAATGTCCGCTAAATCTACCTCTAATTGCTAAGGAGTTAAATATCTTGTTCCATAAGTTGGGAAAGGCTTCGGGGGCGCAAAAGGGTAAACAAAAGCTGGCGTTGATTAAATTTATTGATTCGGGAAGCTCTAACTCTTCAAAGCTGACTATCTTCGTGGTTAATTATAAAGTATTGAGATTGGGACGGGCGAGTAAACGAGTAATAGCATCGGCTTCTTTATCGACTGCTAAGACTGCCCAATTTTGACGAATTATTTCTACCGTATCTCTACCATCTCCACAACCAAGATCGATAGCTACACCTGGTTCTTCGAATGCCTCTAGCGTAGTCAAAATCGTTTTTCTTGGCGGGCGATCGGCAACGGCATCATAATAAGCTTTCCAATCTCGTTTTTGGGTTGGGACATCCATTGATAACTGTTTACTGTTTACTGTTACAAACCCATACTCTTCAAATACAGCCTGTGCTTCTGGTGTGGCTAAAAACTCGATCAGTTGAGATGCAGCTTCAGGGCGATCGCTATCTTTGATGACGGCAATGGGATAAATTACGGGTGAATGGGTATCTTCTGGGGCAGTAGCGACTATTTGGACTTTATCGCTAAGTCGGGCATCTGTTTGGTACACAATTCCAGCATCGACGTTACCCGTAGCGACGTAGTTAAGAACCTGACGGACATCTTTACCGTAAACGGCTTTAGAATTAACTTTGTCGGCAATTTGAAGAGAATTTAGCACTTCCTGAGCATATTTACCCGCAGGGACGCTCGCTGGTTGTCCTAAAGCAACTGTGGTTATTTCTTCGGTAGTTAGATCGTTAAAATTATCGAGTTGGAAATTACTTTTGTTGTTACTTTCTGGAGCAATCAAGACCATTTGATTTTTTAATAAATCTCGGCGGGTTTCTGTCAGTAATAGTTCCTGTTCTGCTAGAGTATCCATTTTATTGACAGCAGCAGAAATAAACACATCTACAGGCGCGCCTTGTTCGATTTGACGTTGTAAAGAGCCAGAAGAAGCAAAATTATAGATAATTTCTGATTGAGGATGTTCTTGCTCGTAAATCTTCTTTATTTCTGTCATTGCACCTTTGAGGCTAGCTGCTGCGGATACAGTTAGTTGTGTTAAGGGAGTAGCTTGACTGGACTGTTCTAGTTTAACTGCCTTCAGGGTGTTGCAGCCCACCACAAATAATGATAATAAAGCTGTAATGATGATAAAGCTGTTAATTTTTAGGCGGTTATTCATAGCGATCGACCTCAGTTTTTTATCTTTGATGACTAATGACCAACAACTAATGACTACCGACTAGTAACTTTAACCTGAATAGAACTAGCAATATTTTTATCGATCGCAATGCGAGTCCTTCCGACTCTAATCACAAAAGAAGGAAATCTTTGTTCGAGGGTAATTTGCATTTCCGTATGTACCCCCATCGCTAATAGTTTTTTGACGACTTTTTCGTCTTTGTTTCTAATGGCAGCAATCATACCTTGGGTTTTGGTTCCCAAGTAATTTAGAGGGCAATAGTGGGCGGAAAAACCTTGAGAAATCTGTTGAGAAAACATCTTAAAAACTTAGCTCCATAATAGTTAATAATTGATTGAGCAGATAGCCCAAAGAAAAGGCAAAGAAAACTACGAAAGTCGCGATCGCGATCGCATTTTTTGCCCCCCGTTCTTTAAACATAAATTGTAGTTGTGCCACGCAGGGGATAAACAGGGTGAGAGTGACTGCTGCACCACTAATTGTTGTCCTGTACTTAGGGTTAGGAGTTAAAATAGCAACCAAACTAAGCATTCCTGCTGCCTCTTTTTTTGGAACTTTGATTGTCGGCATAATGTTTAATTATGTGATCGCCTATTTACCTTTTAGTCCCAATTTTACATTTACACCACCTCAAGCTATAAGTACAGTCGGTCAAATATCATTGGGAATTACTGTCGGAGAAGCTTGGCGCAATCGCGTTGCGATCGCCAGAAAAAATGTTACTCATGCCTTTATTTCCGTTGCCATGACCATCGCCAGCGGATTAGTTGCTGCTATTATTGCTAGTTACTTTACTACTTGGGATTGGCTTACCTTTATGCTGACAACTGCACCAGGAGGTTCGACAGAGATGATTCTAGTTGCCCTAGCTTTAGACCACAATCCAGAAATTGTCACCGTGGTTCATTCCGTGCGCCTGATGGCTCTGAACTTATCTTTACCATTATGGATATTTTTGTTTCGCTACTGGGAAAAAAAATCGAATAGTCATTGGTTATTGGTCATTGGTCATTAGTTGTTAGTTACAAAGGACAAAGGACAAAAGACAAAATAATTAATTAATTCTAAATATTGCCGTTAAACTCATTTACTAGTAGCAAATACTACTAAAAGTATCGAGACTAAAGAGCTAGGCGTTGCATAAATGAGGGATGAATCAGAGAATTGAAATAAGGTAATTGAAAACAAAGCAAATGAAATGTCCTGAGT
>JBCBWB010000299.1:0-3270 GCA_039817275.1 Cyanobacteria bacterium J06648_1
TTAAACCAAGAGTATCAACTACAACATGGCTTGGTCCACCATCACTTTCTGTCGTTTGATAGTCCCCCATTTCGGTGCCGCTATCTCCATCGGGAGCATCGCCATAGTCGAAAAGCGGAAGGGCGATCGATACAGGATAATCTTCGACTTCTCCATCAGTTGCGTTGCCCAAAGAGCGCTCATCGACTCCCAGTATGGTCAAAGGGTCGAGTAGTTGTGTGCGATCGCTCAGGCTGTCGCTAGTGAGACGAAAACGAGCGTAGGTATCTCCCACCAACGTTGTCAAAGGAATATCCCAGGTTAGACTAGCAGCGGTATCGCCATTTTCTACTGTGGCAGATTGATATTCTCCTGCTTCAAACTTGCCATTTTGATTGAAGTCAACCCAGGCATATAGAGTCGCATCGCCGCCAGTATTTTTGGTTAGGGGAACAGCAAGACTGTATTTTCGACCCAGAGAAAGGTTCGTGAGACTAGGAGCAACCAATGGCACATTTGGCAGGGCGACAAAAGCATCTTCGTCATCATTGCCATCGTCATCATCTCCTGCTGCTAGAGAGCTGGTAAACTGAGTATCGGCTTCACTGTCGGGGGCAACAGCGCCAAGATAAAGATCGGCAGAATCACTAACATCGTGGCTGGCATCATTGTATGAGTCGGGAGCATCACCAAAGTCTTTTCCTGCTAGCCCACCGCTACCGTTTTCGACCTGGGCGATCGCTCTCTCAAACGAACCCATCCAGATAATTAACAACAACTGGGGAATAAGGCTAATGCATCGACGATTGAATAAAGAATTTACTGCCATGTCCTCGATTACCAAAGGCTAGTTCTGTGCTTTCAATACACCAAGCTGAACTTTGTTCAAAGTGTGATAAACAAAGCAATTAAACTCATCTAGTATTCAAATATTTGCACAACAATGGTTAGTGCTACCTCAGAGAAATAACCTATATCGATTGAATTTAAAAACGCTCTGCAAAACTATAAATCACATGTTTATCGGTCTTTGCAATCAAATCAACTCTATAGCCAATCTTTCTCTATGAAAGCTATACAGCCATTAATGTAATCTAAATTACACAGTACAATTCACCAAAACAAGAAAAAAAAGTAATCTAAATTACACTTGTAGCCAAAATAAAGTTATTTAGAACACATTGTTTTTACTTAGTAGTTTATCTGCTAGTAAAAATCAAATATCAAAATAGACAATTTATTATCAATCGTAGTATTTGCTATCAATTTACCTAGGCTTGAAGATTTAAAGTCACGAAAAAGATCCGCGAAAGAATTTATTTTTTGATAGATTTGCTCTTTAATTAAAATCGTTTTAAATAAATTATCAACCGCGTCTATTCTCTGCTCTGATCGTTGGTCAACTAAAATAGTAGTAGATTGAAGCAAGAATTAGCCAATGGCGACTTTACAAAAGAAAAGAACGGAAAACACCCCAGGCAATTTTTATGTAGACTCAAGCTGTATCGATTGCGATACCTGTCGCTGGGTCGCCCCCAAAGTATTCAACCGCCAGGCTTCCCAGTCGGCAGTATATCACCAGCCAACCACTGCCCAAGAAGAATTAGCAGCAATGCAGGCATTACTAGCCTGTCCTACCGCATCCATCGGCACGACTGAAAAACCCACGGACATCAAACAGGTACAGCAAACTTTTCCCCTTCCCATCGTCGATAACGTCTACTACTGCGGCTACCATTCTGCTGATTCCTTCGGTGCAGCTAGCTACTTAATCCAGCATCCAGAAGGCAATATTCTGATTGACTCGCCTCGCTATACACCGCCGTTAGTCAAACAACTTGAGGCAATGGGTGGTGTTAAATACATGTACCTGACCCACAAAGACGATGTTGCCGATCATCAAAAGTTTCACGATCGCTTTAAATGCGATCGCCTTTTACATCAAGACGAAATTCAACCCAACACCGTCGAGGTAGAAATAAAGCTGTCGGGACATGAAGCGATCGCATTTGCCCCAGATCTTGAGATAATACCTGTCCCAGGACATAGCCTCGGTCATACAGTCTTACTCTACAAAAATAGGTTTCTCTTTACAGGCGATCATCTAGCCTGGTCGCCCTATCTCGAACAGCTATACGCCTTTCGTCGTTTCTGCTGGTATTCTTGGACAGAACAAATCGAATCGATGCAAAAACTAGCAAGCTATACCTTTGAGTGGGTATTGCCTGGGCATGGTCGTCGTTATCACGGTAGCGTCACTGAAACCAAACAGCAGATGCAACAGTGTATTGAATGGATGAAACAACAGTAGTTAGTGAATCATATTTCTAGCTATATTTCTAACTTTAAAATATCGCTTCCCATTGAACTTTTACTCACTCTTAGACTGAGAAGGCTACCTAAAAACAATGATGCATTTAGAGGTTCTTCCTCTGCATTTGAGGACTAGACAGGGGAAATTCTAATCTGAGTAAAGCCAAGATGAGGCGATCGCCATCTCTCCATCTCTCCATCTCCATTGTGAGCCAGCTAGAGACGATTATCGGTAAAATAATCATAAATCTAAGAATCATAACTAGATGTTGCCCAGAGACGAATTAATCAAACGTGCCGAAAATAAAGACGAGATTTCTCGCATCATCGACCAAGCCGAACAAGCAATTAAAAACTGGGAAGTAGTCATTACCGATTTCTATTCTCCTCCCGTACTCATGGAAGCACAGGAGATGTTTCAGAATCTGACCGAGATTGAGGCTTTAACCTGGGGTGGCTATCCTCAAGCAGAAAGACAGCGCATTGGTCTATCTCGTCCCGACCTGCCTCTAGATGAGTCACAGGTTGAACTAGCGGCTTTAGATATTGCGGGTAACTTCCTCTTCGATCCAGCGACGCATCGTGACTTTTTGGGCTCGTTGTTGGGTACGGGGATTGTTCGGGAGAAGGTAGGAGATATCATTGTCTTAGGAGAAAGAGGCGCTCAGGCGATCGTCGTGCCAGAAATGGTTGATTTTCTCACTTCTTCCTTGACTCAAGTGCGGTCAGTAGCGGTAAAAACCCAGCAGATTGACTTTAGTGAACTAAAAATTCGTCCCCCTAAAAAGTAAGAAATGACCACGGTAGAGGCATCTATGCGTTTAGATGCGGTCGCCTCAGCAGGTTTTGGCATGTCTCGCAGTAAAATGGCAGATGCGATTTCTAAAAATGATGTCCGCGTCAACTGGAAAGAAATTACTCAGTCTAGCTACCAAGAACTATCTCTTTTTCTGGAGGAAGTAGACTTGACTTCTGGGG
>JBCBWB010000029.1:0-34760 GCA_039817275.1 Cyanobacteria bacterium J06648_1
CATGTGGTCTTAAGTTTTCTGATGATGAAGAGATACAACTTCATCACATTGACCAAAACCATGATAATTGGAAAATGGTTAATCTAACGGCTATCCATGAGTCATGTCATGACTACTTGCACATGAGCAAAAGCTACGGCAAAGATTGTCGGGAGCTGGATGCACGAAAACGGGCACGTCCAGATCTAAAAGAGAGGCGCGAGGATTAATCTCCTCCGTCGACTCAACCCGTTTCTCGGAACAAAAAGCGATCGCCTCTATGTTCCGAAACATTTGGCTCGGCGCTGACCAGAACGCTATACGTTTGCGCTAGTAGCTTTTGCGATGTGAAAAAGTTCCTTATAGAAAATGGCTAAAATATACATCATGGAGGAAACATTTAATGACTAATGCCGAATCAAAACAGCAACATGAAGGAGCGAATAACCCAAAGCGTTGCCTAGAGCAGTTAAGAAAGAATTCGGAAACATTGGCTGCGATCAAAACAGACATTTTGCAGTTAAAGAAGAATAGTGATGTAGAAAAGTGGCTTTTAGCTATTATTGCCGTAGGAGTATTAGTCGATTTACTGAGCAAACCGCTATATAGTTGAGGCTTAAACATCAGATTTGGTTTAACTCCTCGCAGACAGACCTTCTAGGATACGATTTTTAACGGCTATTTCTAGGTAATTGGCTAAAAGTTTAACAAATCCGATTTAGAGGCTGAAATCGCCAAATATCGGCAGCAATACATAAATCAACAAAAAGTTTGGCGTAGGTCGATTTTTTGTGTAGATTATATTAAGCGTGTATGGATTGATACAGATGTTCGGTCGAGTTCGACCGAAGCAACTAATAAAGTCCCATGCACACAATGTACACGAGACTTAATTAGCGGTAAGAGTGCTTACAACACTCAATACCAGTTAGTGATTTCTCACTTATTAAATATCTTGAATGTCTCCCAAGGGTAGAAAACTTGCGACATTCAAAACCGTCGTTACCGACTTACTGAACTATTAATTTACATCAATTCAACACAAACTGCAACCAATTCGTACAGCCTCATCACCCTTGTGATGCGCCCCAAAGCTCTGTTTCAGCCCCAACAGTCCCTCAGAACCTAGCAGTATCAGGACAAGCTGGAAATGAGAAGAAATACTGTAAAGATTTCAAAAAGCATCACCGTCGGGAGTGGTACGAAAGTGGCATTAGCAATAACACCATCGCCCTCAACTTTAGATCGTTCGAGGATGAGTGGTCGGCAGTCGAGCATCTGACCTACGCTTTAGACAGGTCGGCTTATCTCAACAGCGGCAGGCTCAAAAGCAAGTTTCACCGACCGCTCAAGCATCTCGTACATGGTTCTTGGGGTTGTTTTGGTGTAGATGTCCTCACGGGCGAAACATCACGCTGGACACAAATTAAGCCCAATCAGCCCCGCACTACGACTAAAAAACTTGAGGGTGGCCAGGAAAAAGTCGATACCATCAAGTACGAGCAGCCCAGAAAAGCAGAAAGCGAATTAATCGCTATCAAGGTCACTCTACGTCAATGGAAATTAGTAGCCGAGCGATATGACGTACCGATGCCCAAAGACATCATAGTCGAATCGGTCTGGGCAAAAGGATTTTACGCTTGGGTCAAAGACAACGCCAAAATCCCCATCATCATCACCGAAGGAGCCAAAAAAGCCTCCTGTCTGATTGAAGATGGCTATGTTGTTCTAGGGCTACCTGGGATTTGGATGGGTCGCCGTCAGCCCAAAGATGACTACGGCAACAAAACAGAACAGCCCTATCTGATTCCTCAGCTTGAATACTTTGCCCAGACAGATAGAGAGTTTGGCTTTGCTTTTGATAATGATAAGAAAGCATCAACCCGTATCAATGTTGAGAAAGCGATCGCCGCTGCTGGCGATCTGTTAATCGAAGCGGGATGCCAAGCTTCGGTTATTACCTGGGATAAGGAATCAGAGAAGGGACTAGACGATCTGGTCGTAGCTCATGGATTCGAGCGATTCGAGCGAGCGTTTAAAGACCGTATCCCCTTAGCAGAATATAAGTTAAACCAGTATCTGGCTCGGCAAGACAAAGCGTATCAGCAGAATAAAGCCTTTACGTCAGGGCAAACTATCGAACAACAGTATGTTGGTGTCGATTTAAGTCAGCCAAATACCGCCTATTTTGTAAAGTCAGGCTTAGGAACTGGCAAAACTCACCGCCTTATCCAGCAACTTCAAACAGAAAAAGATCGGGGGCTAATTTTCGCAGGATACCGCAATACTTTGTGTTTGCAGTTCAACGAACGTGCTGGTCACTTAGGATTCTATCACTATCAATCTGAGAAAAACCTAGCCGAGTTTAGCCTCGATGAACCCATGCTGAGAGTAAGTCTTTGCGTCGATAGCCTGAGTCATTTCGATTCTCATCAGTTTGATCGTAAAATTATCATCTTGGACGAGGTGGTATCCGTAGTTAAGCATCTGCTGTATTCGCCGACAATTAGACAGTTTGAGAAAATAAAACTTCTATTTACCGAAATGGTGGCTCGCTGCGATCGCATCATTTGTCTCGATGGCAACATGCAGGATTGGGTAGTTGATTTTATCGGCTCTCTTTGCCCTCAGAAAAAAATCGTCACCATTGAGAATAGCTATAAAGCCAAAAAAGCAGATATCATCATGCTCGACGGCGTAATTAAAAATGAAAAAATTCAGCACAATAACAGATCGCCTTGGGTCAAGGCTGCATTAGAAAGCGATCGACCAGTCATTTGTGCCGATTCTCAGCTACTTTGTGAATCAATAGAAAGAATATATCAAAAGCAGAGTCGCCAGGGCATTAGAATCGATTCTCAGACCACCTCTGAGTCTAGAGTTAAAGAGTTCCTTCAAAATCCCGACAGGTGGATTGAAGAAAATCAGCCTGAATACGTAATCTACTCTCCCAGCGCCGAAAGCGGTATCGATATCAGCATCAAAAATTACTTTAGTGGCTTGTTTGGCTTCTTTTTCGGACAGTTAGACATAGATAGTATTCAACAGATGTTAGGACGAGTAAGAGATATAGCAGTCAAGCGCTATGTCTGGTGTAAAGAATACGTTTTTGCATCAGATAGCGAAACTAGACCATCCAACGTCGCTAAAATACGCGCCCATCGCTACTCCGAACTGCTTCAAGAGATAGGCGAGCTAATTTCCTCTCAGCAGTTAGCAGATAGAGATGTTGTCAAGAGATTGAATGATATTTATCAAAAGGAGGGCGACATCTTTATAGGCACTGCCGATCGCATTAAGGCGATTCAAAACCATGAATTTAAAAATTATCGTTCTTGTCTAGCTAAGGCTCTGATAGATTGCGGTCACAGCGTCGAGTTTTATCGACCAAACTATGATGATGACTTTAGCTCTACATCGTCAGTCGAGTCATCGGCGAAAAAAGCCGTAAAAGAGGAGAATGCCAAGCAGGTATCTGAAGCTAGCAATAAATACATTGGCAAGTCAAGAATTTTGATCGCCTTCGATGCTCCCTTAGCAGAGAAGAATGCGGTTAAAAAAGCCAAAATCGCCTCTAGACTCCCAGGCATTACCGAGAGTGCCGTCTGGTCTGCCGAATTTGTCCATCTGATTATGTATAAAGAACCCCAGTTGATTAAGCAAATAGAGCAGAATTACTTGTTGCACCACCCCGATACAGCTCAAAAGCTAGTTCTAGATAAATATAAACGGCTGCATGACCAACCCAATCTAAGAATTTGGCAGCTTCGAGCCACTCTCCCCGCGCTGTCCGCTTTCAAAGAAGTAGGATTACTTAATTTAGTTGAAAGTAGAATCGACAATCCAAATCTAGAGATAGACGCAGACTCGGCTGAAGTTCAACGAATTATCCGCAAATGCCAATCGCTCAAGTCAGATAAGTCCCTTGGTTCTGTGGGCAAACATCCTATAAAGTTCCTGCGGCGGACGCTTAACAGGTTTGGCTATCAGATAAAAGCTCGCAAAGTAAAACGGGATGGTAAAACCATCAGACTGTATCTTCTTGACTTAGACTACTTAAAAGCTCCTCATCGACTAGCAATTTCTAAAGCTGTACGGATGAAGTATGAACAACTGGTCAGCGGTACTTCCTCTTCACTAACCTGGGACAAACAAGCTTACCTTGAGGGGGTCAAACAGTCTTCTCAAATAAACAGCAGTAAAACGTCTGAAACTATTACTAATGAAGGTAAAACTGAGGTGGCACATGAAGGAGTAGTTATTAACAATCAAGGTGTCATGTGCCACCTTCTAGAGCAATCTAATTTGAGCGGTAATTCCAAAAACGGATTATATATTTCAAGTGAGTTACAGAAATCGCTAGATTCTGAGGAATCCATTCAAGATTTAGCAGAAATAATCAAGTTGCTGGAGGATAGAGAGCAGCTAGCCGAACTATCTAGACAGGGAGAGGCTTTTAGCCGAAGTAGATTGAATCGAGCGGTGAGGCGATTATCGCGGGAATGGCAGCAAAAGATTAGGAGATGGGCAAGGCAAAACCGAGATTTTTCTACTTAATCTCGATTGCACTCTTTACAGCGTATAGCTTAGTAATATAGCAAGGTAGACAGGACAAAAATGCTAATCACTTTCGACTTTGATGAAACCTTAACTAGACCAACTTGGAATGCTCGGTATGGCTATTTTGAGCCATCAGATAACCCCAATCATGATGCGATGGCCAAGCTGCGAAGTTTCCACGAGCAGGGATATGAAATTAGAATTGTTACAACTAGATGGCGATCTGAGGAGGTAAATGAATTTGTCCGACAGCATCAACTGCCCGTATCGAGTGTTCATTGTACGGAAGGGGAATTAAAGGCAAATATTCTTCAAGAACTTGGCTCTAAGCTACATTTCGACGATAACGAGGCAGAAGCAATCGCTAATCTGGAAGTGGATATTGCAACTATGATTGTTAGTCATCACTTCGATTTAAAAGAAAGTAAAGAAATCTGTAGGTTCATCGAATATCAAGCTGAAGAATTTATAGATATGGCGAACTAAGACTACATTTAATAAAAATTATAATAATTGCTTCTGAGTTATGGTGATATTCGAATTCATAACCTAGATTTAAATTTGCTTGCTCGAACTTGATAGAAGCTGCAAGTATGACTTATATATAGCTGGCAATGCTGTGTTTACATAAAGCTGTAGCGAAAGAATGTTTAACGTGCAAAAACAAGAAACACGCAATGAAACCGAACAGAGATTATTCAATAGTATCGAAAGACACTTTAGCAGAATCCTCTTCCTTGATTTATCTGCGGAAAAAATTCAATCTGCTACTAACGGCAAGTATTCATATCTTTCCAAACAGTTAAAGAAAGAGTTTAATCTTGGCATTGTTATTATACAGCCAGAAGATAAAATTCCGATTTTAGTAGAGCTATTGATAAATGAATCAGAAACAAAACTAGATGCGCGAGAGCGAACATTCAGAGAACAATTACGAATATGCTCAAAGGTAAATTTTGATATTAGTGAAAACGTTATTTTGACGAAATCTGAAATTTTTGAGAATGTCTACCATGGCTTGAAATCTTTCTAACCGAAAATTCTCAAAAATCAATACAGCTTTAGTCAAATTATTTGGGCGATTAAATGTACAACGTGAGTCTTAATTTAGCGACGGTTTCCTATTAGGACTAGAGGGCGCATTTAAACAGAAAGGGGCGGTTATAGAAAAAATATCGTCTGAAAGCCTTGTATAGAAAGTGTTATGAGGAGCGACCTTTTTAGGATATTTTAACGAAAGAATAGGGGTTCTAGAGGAGACCAGTAAAATAAGTTCCATGGGGAACAAGGTGCCTAAAGGGGAGCAGCGAGATATGGGAGAGGGTTTCATCATCAACCACCTCACCCTGGGAACGAAGCTCCTCAACAATGTCGTTAATCTTGAGAGTATTCCAATAAAGCACAGCATTGGAGACTAAGCTCAAACAACTCGCTTTGTTCATGATCTCCTGGTATTGGCCAGTGGCAAATTCCCCCTGGTCACCAAAGAAGATACGGCGAGGAAGGCGATGACGATACTCTCCTTTATTGAGTTGGAGTTGAACCCGGCGACGCAGCTCCTCATCAGTGATGTAGCGAAGGATGTATTGAGTTTTGATGATGCGTCCCAAGTGGGTGAAAGCCTTAGAAAGACGGTCAGAAGGAAAGGAATTAATCAGACGCTCAAGGACAACATGGGCGGGAGCAACCCGCTGGCGAAGAGATATAACGACTTTCAGCATCTCATTCCACTGCTCAACAACTAGTGCTAAATTAGCCGTCTTATTCAGTAAAGGAGAGAAGATACCGTAATCTTGGTCCTTATCAAGACGATAAAGCTGCTGATCCTTGAGGTCTTTGATACGGGGCATAAAGTAGAATCCTAGCAAGTGACAAAGAGCAAAGAGAATTTCCGTATACCCATGGGTGTCAGTCGTATGGGCACGGATCGGTAAGACCGTATTGTTCTCAAGGAGACCATCGAGAACGTAAAGAGCCTCACGGGGATTGCAAGAAATGACTTTGGTGCTGTAGACCGAATACTGGTCAGAAACATGGGTGTAGATACCAATGGCCTTGTCATAATAGCCGTAGTAGCGGGGATAGTAAGACGCCAATAGGCTGCTAGCGCGAACACCAAAACGCTGAGCATCAGAAGAAGAAATTTCCCCTGACCCATAGACAGAGCTCAAGGGCAAAGCATGGTGCTGATTAACAATGGCAGCACTGGCGGCGACAATCGTCTCCTCACGAATATAGTCCTGGGTCACCCGCCGCAACATATCCAGGGATATCCCTTCCACACTGTTGCTCATAGCGACGACCCCTAAATTCGTAGCCTGGGCAAGTAAAGCAGCCAAGAGGGTTTTATAGAAGTGATGGGGTTTTGATTGATGCTCAGCAACTGGTGTGAAATGACGAGTAAAGCCTATGTGCTGATCCACCTCAAGCAGTAGTTGCTCAATCCGAATAGAAGGAAGGTGAGAATTAATCACCTTCTGCAGGGCATCCACCTCAGGAGATTTAGATTTTTTTGTATAGCGCTTGAGCTTAAGTTCATCATTTTGAATGCGAGCGAATAAATCCATGGGAAAACTCTCTTGAGCCAGGCGCACAACATTATCGAATTCCTCCGTGAGTGCAGAATCGACCTCCTCCTGAGTTGGTTGCTCCAGCACCTCATCGACAGCCTGGTCACCCAGCTCAGTGAGGGTCATATCCCAGAAAGAAATATGGTGTTTGCTCTGGGGCAAATAGAGATCGCCCGAACGAAGTGCATCCTTGAGAGCAAAGGCTAGCCCCATTTCCCAGGCATTCCGTTTGAGCTGCCCCTCATCATCATGCAATAGCTTGCGTAAATCCTTTGGAACAAAGCTTACTGGCGCATCAGCAGTCAGGCTTTTGAGTTCTCCAGCATCAAGCTGCCGTACAAGCTGAATCACATCCAATAAATCCTCATTGCCTGGGGCTGCTGCAAAGGGGAGCTGCAGAAAGTCAGGGAAATATTTCCGTAGTGTTGGATAGGCCTTAATCAGGAGTTCACTATAGCCGTATTCCTCCAGCCGTTGAAACGCCTTAAACTCTTCCAGAGAGCTATGGAATTTGTCTGCATCAATTTGCTTCCAAAGCTCGGCTTTGGTGAATGTTTGGTCATCATCAAGCCCCTGGAGAACATGGCACACTTTGAGCATCGTATCCACCGCTATCTTCTGACGCTGCCGACATTCACGATGCTTTTCCTCATAGCTATTCTTCAGTCGCCGTACCAAGTTGGTCATGTACTGGTCATGCATGGTGACCAGATAATCTAAAAGGAGTTTTCTGGTTTCCAGTAGGAAACAGACCATCACCGCGTAACGCTTGTGCTTCTTGAAACGCTTTATCTCTGAAGCGTTGTAGCGCTTCGCCTGCTTAAAGAGATACTCTAGGAATACCGGTGTGAGCATTGGGAATTGGTAGTCATCAATGCCTGTATCTACAAGGGTCTGATACCTAGACAAATAAGATTTGATAGAGGTCACTGTTGCGGCCGGAGGATAAGCCTTCAGATAGGCAAACTCAGAGTAACGCTTCTCCTCAGGCACTATCAGCAGTTGATCGATCATGGGACGGAATTTAGGAGAGAGCTGCTCAAACATCGCTTCAAACAGTTGCAGATGTACCTCAGAGCAGATACGGATTACCAGTCGTTCCAATACCGTCGGGCCTGGCAGTAATACCTGTCTCTCAAACAGATAAATTTCTGCTTGTTCAAATAGCTTGTCTGGTAGCGATCTCTGTTGCGCTTGCTGCCGTAACCATGATTCCAATTCCTGCTTTGCCGACGCATCAAACCGTCGAAAGCCCAGATACCTCAAAATATTCCGCAGTTGACTGATGGAGGTCTTTTTTCGATCTGGCATATGGATTTTAAGGGCAGCCGGCAAATTCAACTGCTGTCGTAGGTGACTGGCGATCCGTGGGGAGAGGTTATCAACTTGGGCAAGAAAACGACCATACAAACGCACTGAACAGATTTGTATGGCCAGATGTAGTCGAAATCGCTTTTGGTATTTCTTCAGCTCTTGGCGATCTTCTGAGGAAAGCTGCCAATCCCGAAACATTTCCTCGTCTGTGAACTCTTCGGGTAGGGTGATGGGCTGACGACGTTGACGCTGGGATAAAAATTTCTCTTTTTGGTTCACTGGCACCACTCAACCCAGAAATCTAGACAAGAAAAACGGCCGTTTTTCTTGCTGTAGGTCACGGTCGCATATAAGCTAGATTTAAGCACAAAAAAACTCATCTTAAATAACAACACAAGGTTGAGCCCCTTCTTTTAAGTTTTTGAGTGGCTAGAGTTGACTCTATGCTGATTGGTTATATTCGGGTTTCCAAAAGTGATGGCTCCCAGTCTTTAGATTTACAGCGAGATGCTCTACTAGAGGCTGGGGTTGAGTCCCATCGCATCTATGAGGATTTAGCCTCTGGGCGTAAAGATGCTCGGCCGGGACTGGATAATTGCTTAAAAGCGCTTCAGCCGGGTAACACGTTAGTCATCTGGAAGTTAGACCGTCTTGGGCGCGATCTGAAACATTTAGTGGGTTTGGTTGATACTTTCAATCAGCTTCAGGTGGGTTTAAAGGTACTGGCTGGGGCTGGTGCGCAAATTGATACGACGACAGCGAATGGACGCTTGGTTTTTGGGATATTTGCTGCGTTAGCGGAATTTGAGGCGGAATTGATCCGGGAGCGCACTCAAGCAGGATTAAAGGCGGCTCGGGCTAGGGGACGTGTCGGTGGCAGGCCCCGTAAGATGACATCTACAACGTTGAAAATGGCCATGTCTGCCATGGCTGACCCTCAAAGTAATTCTAAGGAGGTAGCAAAGCGTTTAGGCATCACCACAGCGACACTCTATTCCTATGTGAATGGTGATGGCTCTGTGAAGGCTTTAGGACGACGCTTACTTGACCAAGAATCATCCACCAAGAGCGACCCCTAGAACCCCTATTCTTTCGTTAAAATAGCCTAAAAAGGTCGCTCCTCAAAACATTTTCTATACCAGGCTTTCAGACGATATTTTTTCTATAACCGCCCCTTTCTGTTCAAATGCGCCCTCTAGTCCTATTAGAAATAACTGACAAGCGCTTTTAAAAATTTAGCGTAGAGAACCTGGGATACAGAAGCTGAATTTAACAGTCAAAGATACTAATTGAGTATGCGGGGGGAGTGCAGAGGGGGCTTCCCCCTTTCGCCCAGATTGCCTGTTCGTACACGCAGTGTCCGTACAAATGGCACATCTGGCAGACCTGTAAATAGCCCTTCAAATTAGTCGCTTTCCTCTCCGACCTCTAATTCCGTGATCGCTTTGGTGTTGAGGGGTTTGGACTTGTAAATTTTAATACTCAGTGATATTCAACAGTAGTCAATCGTAGTGAAATATAGTCAGTGATATTCAACAGTGGTCAATCATAGTCAGATGTACTCCCTTGATTATAACCAACAAAATACGAGCAAAATAGAAAATATTAGTCAAAAAAGGTATGGGGATTGTAGTCAGATATATTCCTGCATAGTCAGCCTGGTTCAAATAAAGCCCGTTAAAGACAAAATATTTAAGCTGATAATTAATTACTGAATTATGGGAATAATAATTACATACACTTAATCAATTTTTTAAAAAGTCTGAAATTTAAATGTCAAGAAAATATGCAATTCTCTTAGTTGGAAATTCTAAATATAATGTCTCTACAAAAAATGGGGTGGGAGAAGTTTTAGATTATCTAGCCGAGATAGATAGATATTTTTCTTATATCATTGAACACTTATTAATTAACCGATATGCCGTCTATGCAATCAGTAAAGACCATTCTAAATTTAGAGAGATAGCTATCAGAACTTCGGAGTGGTTAATGTCACGATCTCAGGAAATAAGGACTAATGCAAAACTACCAAAGATTGAATATATTTGCACAGATTCTGAATCAATGGCGATCGCTGATTCAAGAAATGAAAAGGAAGCTGATGGGCTTGAAAATCTGGTTGAGCTGATCGACAAAAAACTACAGATTGACCCTTCGATCAATCCGAAGATATTTATTCCAGAAACAATTCTGACCTGCTATCTACCACTTTTGCCATTGGAAGAAGGTGCAGATGAAAAGCAACATAAGAAGCAGTCTCAAATATTTGCAGACAGGTTGATATCTTGGGCAAATGGAATCAGAGAATACGCTGGATTACCATTATTTCGAGACTCTAGTTGTATAACCGTCTCTATACCAGATTCATATATTCCTCGATCGCCATCAACCGCAGTTTCTGAAAGTAAGAGTGGTGATTTATTACCCGCCGAAGAATCAAAGATTGATGAGGCTGAAACACAAGCTGAAGAGGAAAGACTAGAAAAAGAGAGATTGGAAGAGGAGAGAATTGATCGTATTGCAGATAATGCGATCGATGATAGTTGGGAAAAAATGCTTGGTTAATACCTGTCAACGATATTTAAACAAAAAATAGGAAAATAGATGTCAAATTTAACTCAGTCCCCAAAAATTCTCAAAATACTTGTCGATCCTGGAACTTCCTTAGTTAAAGTTTTATACAATGTTAATGATGGTGTAGTGAGGCTCTTAACTATGGGGCCTGAATATGTCTCCTTGCCGAATCAGAAATCGGAATTTTTACCTTCAGGCGATACGAAAAGAGCCGAAGTCAACGCCTGGGTTCAAGTTGGCGAAGACGATAATTGTCATCTACTAGGACAATTAGCTAATAGTTATCGTGCTTCGACTAATCTTAAAAAGACCAAGGTAGAACTCCTGCACTATAAAATTCTTGGCGTTCTAGGGGCGATCGCTAAAAATGAAAATTTAACTACAGAGTATAGAGTTGAATTAGCTCTGCTTATACCTTTTAACGAAATTGACTATTTGAAGAGAGATAAAAATTGGTCAAAGGATCTTATAAAAAAAGTGGGAGGATTTAGATTTCAAACTAGTAATATTAGCTTTGAGCTGGGACGTATAGATATAAAACCTGAAGGATTTGGCTATCTCAGCTATTTTCTGAAGAATAAAGGGAGTACGCTCAAGAATAGCAATACGGCATTGATCATGCTAGGTTATCGAAACACTAGTTGTTTATTTTTCCGTGGTGGCAGTCTCGATCGCTCATGTACGGGAACATCAATGTTTGGCTACAATGCGATGCTGAACAATATGGTGGGTCAAGTTCCTTATCTCAATGAGAGTAATATTTTGAAGGCGATAGATACCAATGTTGAAGACTCCAGCTCATATTTGCCTGAAGTGGGTATCAAAATCAGTGATGGTGAAACGAAGATAAATTTTGCTGGTTTAGCTCAAGTTCATGACCCAGAAAAAAAAGAAGTTGAAGTAAAAATGTTGAGAGAGGTATATAGCGAATCTCTAGCTGAATACTGGACACTACTTACCGACTGGCTAGAACAAAAACTACCGTTTGCTGCGGAAGTGGATAATATACTTTTTTGTGGAGGAAGCTACAGTTTTCTCGCAGATCGATTAGAAGTCTTTGCTAAGGATTATAACGCCAAAATTCTAGAAGACAAACTAATTGAAGAACTGCCTAAATATCTTTTATGGAGGCGATCGCCTTACCTTACTGCATTTAAAAAAGGTAATTTTAAGCATCGTTTTGCCGATGCTTGGGGATTTTTCTCTAGTTTTAGTAATTATGATAAGAGTAGGGTCTTGAATATTGAGACAGGCAAAACGCGAGAGAAAGAGTGATTGCTATTGATTTAATAAAAAAAGAAGAACTCCGACGAGCGGAACAGGAACAATTTGTTCTTCTTTTTGAGCTTATTTGAGAATGCGTCTAGCGACGCTTTGAGCGCATAGCCTTGCCAGAAGGCTTATTGCTTTAGATTAGAAAGCATCTAGAAGTACGACCTGAATATCAACTAAAGAGTATCGCTGCTGTTTTCATCATTGGTAATTCGAGCTAGCGACTTCTGATTAAAGGCGGGAAAAGTAAAATTAGGATAGGCAGAAATCGCCGTATTCAATTCGTCAAATATTGGACTATGACAACCAGTAACGACGCACCATGCCTTGGAACGAGTCAGGGCGGCAAAAGCCTCATTACGTTTGTGGAGTATAGTTTCATGACTCCTCCAGGGATTGTTGGCATAGTCAAATCGACAGGCGTATACCTTCCAAGCCTCATTACCCTTGGCATAAAAAATATGGGCAATGGTAACGCTGTCATTCCGCTGAAAAGTCTTGGCATTACCGTCTACTCCCACGTGGTAGGCAGAAATGCCCCGCTTTTCCAAAGCCTGCTTGAGAGTGGTTAGATACTCCCGATCGCCCTCGCCATATACTCCAGTAATCAAAATATCTTGAGGGTTAAATCCTCGAAGGTTGATATCTTTGGCAACAGATTCAGCAATCCAATCCCGCTCGTCATTATCACTGTCAAAACTATGAGTTTCTAACAGTGAACTAGTAAGGTCTGAAAAATCAGAACCAGGCTTGTCTACTTCATGAGGACTATTTTCATCGAGACGGGTAATAGTAATGCTTTTACCTGCTTTGACGCTTCGATCTAAGAAATCGCTATCTTTGCTTACTTCATAACCAAGATCTTTCCAGTCTGCTTTAGTAGTTACACCCTGTAAAATGCCTTCAGTACGAAATAGACCCATGTTAATCGCGTGACCCACCATCAGTAGTAACCGAGGACTCCGATAACAGCTATTCATGATGTAGCTTTTTTGCGCCCCGCCCTCATATTGCCCTCGGAGATCGACTAGTAATTCTCCTGTTTCCCCGTCTCTGCCAAAAATAGATTCTGAGTTAGGAACAATTAAAGAGTTGACTCCCTGAGCCTCATCGTAAGCCCAGTAAAGACGCTTGGGTTCTCTTAAGGCATTGTAAGCTAGACGATAAAACGATAAGGGCAAATCCTGCCCCTCATCAATAATGATGGCATCGTAATTAGGATTGACAAAGGTTAATTCTGATTCCAGATGGTCGCAGACATAGGCAAATTCTCGACCCTTTTGTTCTGGTTTATTTTTGACATCATTAAATATTCTGGGAATCAAACCGTTACTTAAAGCAAGATCGGCATAGAATCCTCCACCTTTTTTACCACCCCAAGAATGGAGAACTTTAAGTTTGTCCCAGTTAGGACCGTGCTGTTCCTCTCCCCGTTTATTGAGCAGTTCGCGATAGGCGATTTCAATCAGTCTACAAGTTTGGGAGTAAAGAGATTTAGTAAAAAAGACAAAGGCAATATCCCAGTCTGGATATTGACAGTGCATCTTGGCAGCACGCATAGCGAGCAAAACTGTTTTACCCGTACCAGCAAGACCCCTCAATCTTTGTGGACCAGGAGGAATAGAATTAGCCACTTTTTTCTGGAGTCCGTCTAAAACAAGCGATTCATACTGAATCTGGTTCATCAGTCGAACTGCACTAATTGGCTCAATGCTTTTTCGAGCGACTTTTTGGCGAGTACCGTCTCTAGTACAAAAATTCCAGATTTTCGACCATAGTTCATCATCAATATGGCTCTGGCGTATGGCAATGCAATCGGTCAACTGGCGACGAATATTTTCAGGAGTCAGGTCTTCCTGAAGTAATACTGCTCCTCGAAGCGTCGGTAGTTCGTTAAACTCCCTTTCAAGCCACTGTTGTCTGGTAATACAGGGTAATGCTACTAGGTGAGTGTTATTTATATACAGAGCTTGAGGCCGATCTAACTTGTACTTGATAAAGTCATCGACTTCTTTTTTGACGGCGAAGACTGCATCTTTAGCTTGGTTTAAAGGCTGCATCGTTTTGCTATACCATCCCTCTTTCATGTGCCATTCATCGCCATCGATATAATCGATCTCCTCGATTTGACAACCCTTACACTCAATGACGCAGATTCCGTACTCAGGATGAATAATCAAAACATCAGATTCCTTGATGATACGTCCGTTCGGATGTCTCGGTCGAAAGCCAAGATAGGCACGTCCTGGCTCTTGTTCTAAAGCGGATTGTAAAGCTTGCCATAGCTTTCTTTCAGACTGATTGGCTCCAATAACTCTCGTGGGACGAAAAAGCATAGCTGGCGATTGGTAGGGAAATAGTTTTACAAGTCGAACGCTAATCCCCCTGACTACAGCAATCAATAACTGGAGGCGGCAAATTTGGTGTAGTTCGAGCGAGAAGCGAGCAGATTATCTGGAAGTCAGCTAGTACAGGCTTATTAAAAGCCAGCCTAAAACTCTGCTTCTTAACGATTCCATATCATACATCAAAACAAGCGTTTAAATTAACTTTGATTCTACTTAATACATATGTATTGCAACTCAAACTATTAATGTTTAAGTTATGAGTTATGAAAAAGATGTATTGTCGGCTGAGAGTACTAATGGCGGAACAAGAGCCTCCCTTAACTCAACGAGTTTTGATGGCAAAATTGAGCTTGTCGAGTCATACCATCAGCCGACTTTACGGCAATAAATTTAAACGAGTCGATCGCGAAGTAATCGAGAAACTCTGTAATTTTTTTGACTGTCCTTTAGAAGGAGATAAAGGTCTTTTCCAGATGAGAGAAATTCGGAAACCTTCACGATAATCAAATAGAGGGGGAGTTGAAAGTCAAACCAGATCGTCTAATAACTGAGTAACTTCACCCTGATAGTTGGTGCGATTGTCGTCGTAAATCATGACGGTGTTAATATCTTTGTGACGAGAAAGCTTCTGAACCTTCCTCAGATTGCCGTTGGTAGCATCGAGGGCTGCGGTAATCGAACCGTGTCGAATTCTGTGGGGTGACATTTGCTTATCAATACCAGCCTCCTTACAGAGCGAACTTACAGTTCCGTAGATGCCACCACCGCTCAAGCGCTGTCCGTAGTGAGCATTATCTATGGCAATGAATAAAGGTGATTCGGGGGATACTTCGCCACGAACATCCAACCAATCAGTAATGGCGATCGCCGTTTTGGGACTCAGGCTTACAGCTTCTCGCTCCGTTCCCTGACCCTTACCCATAATCGAGAGAGTTTTTCTTTGGGCATCAAAGTCATTAACGTTAGTCAAAGATATTTCCTCTCGACGCAGGGCATTACTCCAAAGCAATCGAAGTAAAGCATAGTCCCTGACTGCCTTAATTCGAGAACGTTGAGAGTAGACTGCATCTTTGAGAGTATCGGGAATCGAGAGAACGCGAATAAAATCATCCTTGTCTACTCCCGTTGTATCGCGGTAAGCCTTAGTTCGTTCGGGCTTAACATCTTCGAGAGTATAGTTGCACACGCCAATTTTACGACCCTGTGCCGTGAGAGCTTTAATAGCAGACAAACGACGATTGACCGTAGCTTTAGCCAATCCGCGCTCGATTAACTGAGACTTGTAGCTAAGAACCAAGCGAACGGCGACTGCTTGCTCTAGATGCAGAAATTCGAGAACCAAATCTCGACTTGGCGGTTTGTGGGCCACCGCTTGAAAAAACTTGTTGATGTCTTTGCGATACTCGCGACGGGTAGCAGGCGATCGCTTTTCTCCCAGCATCAGCTCGACAACATCTGGTGCTTCGTCGAGGTCAAATGACGAACTAATCCGAGTAGAAAGAGATGTTTCTAAACGAGTTATGGAACTCGCTAGATCGGACATAGAATAATCCCCATAGGTCTTAATTGAGATTATCCCATTAAAGTTAACCAAAACGTTCGATCTTGTTACTTCTACGGTCGAAAACTGAAGCTAATGAGTGATACTTTTAGTCTTCTTTACTGCTAACCATAAGGTTCAAAACAGTTCATATTATTCTCAGCCACGGCTGCATCAATCAGATGACGAATACTCTTATCTTTTAAGGGTCGAGTTTGTATAGGGGCGTTTGAGATAATTGGTTCGCAACGTTCATACAGAGCGATCGCAGCTTCACCGTTGTGAGCATTACTGTAGAGGATGCCATCAACCTTGGAGTAAATGTCGATCTGCTGGTAAAAATAGCGCGACCAAGCTTGAGAAACAAGCCGATCTGCAACAGAACTCAGAGCAGCGACAGACCCTGCTGCCATTGCGCCTTTACCTCTAATATCCAGCAACAGTAGGGGTTGCTTGACGATGGCGATCGCGACTTCGTACTCTTTAAATTCCACTATTTTAGTATCGCCAAAAAGCTCGACCAGACAGCATGAAAGAGAATACCCCCAGTAGGTAATACCCCGATTTGGGTCTTCCTTACCTTTCATCTTTGCTG
This sequence comes from Cyanobacteria bacterium J06648_1, assembly GCA_039817275.1. Taxonomy (GTDB): domain Bacteria; phylum Cyanobacteriota; class Cyanobacteriia; order Cyanobacteriales; family Xenococcaceae; genus Waterburya. The sequence continues at coordinate 16,753 of JBCBWB010000029.1, forward strand.
CTTGGAGTTGGCTCAGAGGTGGCTGATGATCGAAGCGTAATAATGGGCCAAAGAAACGGTAGGTATTAGCCTGGGTTTTATAACGGCTGGCAGGATTAAAAATTCTAACTAGGGGTGTTTCGGGTTCGACTGTCTCATACAGAGGACGGGGAGAAACGGTAGGCGGTGGAGGCAGAATTAAAACCATGCTTTAGCTATTAAAGAACTGCCCCTACAGATTGAGCGGACTCCACAACTCGATCCACCTCTCCTGCCTTTAGTACAGAAAGAGGCGTAGAACCAGCAAAATAGGGATTGGGATTAACCAACCAGCTAACCTTAGCTAGATTAGAGCAGTCTAAAGCCTTGAGAACCTGACTCAAACCCTCAATAACGCCGTCACTTTTTTCAGCATCAAACTGCCAGAGAGGAAACCACCACTTTTGGTTGTCCTTAACAGCAATTAAGCTTTCTGCCTTGAGTCGATTCAGAGGAGCTTGTCTGGAGTCATAGCCTAGAATCTCCATCACCTGATTGACATCTACCGTATCCTTCAATAGCTCTCTTCTGTAGTTAAAGGAATTGATTGTATTAAGGATGCGAAGCCTTTTACGTTCTGAGATCGAATATTCTTTATCTGCCAGCAGATTAACAAACTCATCATCATCCAATTCGGGTTCTGGAACGTAGTGGAGACTATCGGCGATCGCCTCTAGAACAGTAGGGGATTCCTCATCAACCAGAGTTTGGAAAACAGAGAGTAGCTTATCTCCTGGAGAAATCTTTTGACGGGGTATATCGAGTGATCTTGTGATAGTTCCTGAAGTCATAACGCTGTTTCCTCTCCCTCGAACATTTATGCAATCAATGTCCATTATAGCAGCAAGAGAAGTTAGAGATTATTTCCATTTTTAAATAGAGATTTTTCTAATTTATCTGATTATTCAAATAATCGCATAATTGATTATGCACGTACTCGTTTATCTGATTATCTGATTATTTATCTTGCTCTAACCATTGAACTAACAATGCCTCAACCAACTCACTATAGTCGTTAAATTCAGTATTCATAATTAATTTTACTTTGACGGCACGGTGCGTAGCTTTTCTAATGAATGCTGGTGCTTGAGTAAATTCTGGATTACTTCGTTTCCCTAGTTTCCGTTTAGCTTTCTGGGGTGGACTTGCCTCTTCTACGCTTGGTTTAGATAATTTGCTAGTTTTGTTTGGTGGCTTACTATTTTTAGCTACACTGGCTTTAGTTTTACTCCCCAGAGTGTTATTTTCAGACTTTAAATCCTGACCTAGTTCCTCTTTTAACCCAGAGAAGGCATCTTTTAAACTCATTGTTACTACTCCAAGAATTATTGACCGTTAGTTATTTCTTTAAATACATCCTTACAATCTGACCAAGCAATTTTACTCTTGCGATCGCTGACTTCATAAACGGTCTTACCTTCTTTGGCTGCCTTGCGATAAACAGCGTAAAGTCGAATTTCACTGTCCATAACTGGTAATCCAGCATCATTAAGAAGTTCTCTAGCTTCTGATCCTTCCTTAGAAGGTGGCGGGGGAATTTTGGTCAGCAAGATTTTGTACTGACTACTTTTTAGTATCTTCAAAGATTTAACAGTCTTGATCATGGCATCCAAGCTGAGAGCATCAGGGGTGCAGGGGATAATCAACTGGTCGCAGTTATCGACTATGGCTTCCAAATCCTCATCTTCGGGGCGGGCTTTAGTATCGATAACAATATGTCTAGCTTGACGAGCATATTTAGCCAACTGTCTCTCATTGATAATTTTAAAGTTGAGAGATTCGGCGATGTTTCGACGCTCTGCCCAGCCAGAAGCACTCAAATTTGGATCTCCATCCACCAACAAAGTCTCACCCAAATTGGCAAGCAAAGCAGCCAGGTGAAAGGCGGTAGTTGTCTTTCCAACTCCTCCTTTAAAGGAGGCAATGGTAATAATCATGGGCAAAGTTTGGATAATCCATTATTTGGCTAGCCGATTCTAACAACTAGTCGCATAATCGGCTAGTTGATTATCCAACTACTTAAATAATCGATTATACGGTTATGCGGTTATTTAAATAGTCATTGACGATAGTGACACTAGACAATTGATTATGCGATTAGCTGGTTATCTAATTATTCGGATAATCGATTATGCGGCTAGGTGATCATGCAGTAATCATTAAGGTTTCAAAAGTATTTTGCTTCCATCAAATAATCGCTTATTTACATAATCAGTTATGTGCATAATCGGATAATCGAATATGCGTAAGTTGTCTAAAGCTAAGTAAATGGGAGAACTGAGAAGATGAAAAGTCACATTTTCGTATGCCCAGTCACTTGTAGCGGACTGAAAATCTTATTTGGATTTGTCTAGTAGGCGGAAATATAAGGTTGGTGTCATGAGACGCAACCTAGTCTTGAAATCATTGCTGTATAAAGGATACAGAGAATTAAAATCGCAAAAGCATAAATTACATTAATGTTTATTTTAATGGCATCTATAGTCAAAAAACATTGCCGAAAACAGAACCTGATGCCTCTGAAAATCATGATATCAAAGCATTATAATTACGTATTAAAGGTTTAAAACTTTGCCTAAAATGACTCCAACTAGGCAAAGTAATGATAATTAATTCCGAACAAAAAAGGTAAAAAATGGGGTTGACAAAAGTGACATTGTTTCAACTTGTGTCCTATGACAAGAACCCTAGTTTTATGCCCACAAGCAAAACAAACTCTTAAAAGACCTTGCGAACACATACTCGCCCTCAAGATGGAATATAACAGAAAGTACTAACACTATCTGTAGTAGCGTACAATTCCCAACTCCAAGCTTGCTGAATACAATAAGTGGAAACTACAACCCATAATATATGAAGAAAGATCTGTCAGTCTCAATGGTAGAGGCAAATCTCTATGCTTTTATTGCCCCCTTGCCCTTTATAATTCCTTTTTTTGGACTATATGTTTTCATATGGGGATGGGGAAATATTTTAAATGTACATAACCTACATTTCAGTAAATTTATTATTTATTCAATCGTCATTATTGTAGGAATCATACTTCATGAAATGATTCACGGACTATCTTGGCAATTTTTTGGTCACAAACGTTTAAATGCTATTAGGTACGGAATAGACCCTAAAACATTGTCACCTTATGCCCATTGCCAAGAACCAATGAAAATCAAACCATATCGGTTAGGAGTAATTATGCCTGCGGTATTATTAGGCTTTTTACCTACAATTTGGGGAACAATAATAGGTAATAGTTCTATTTTTGTTTTCGGGTTGTTTTTTATTTTGGCAGCAGGTGGAGATATTTTTCTTCTATGGCTTTTAAGAAAAGTCAAAGCAGGATCTTTAGTAGAGGACCATCCGACAAGAGTGGGATGTTACGTCATAAGTTCCAGAGACTCAGGAATTCAATAGTACTCGGTTGTGTATTACAGTTGATTAACGAATCAAACCCTACTTGACTTTAAAATCAACACAATAATAAATTAAATAAGCGTAAAATCTTTAGAATTATTTGGTGCAATACAAATTAACTGCTGTGATTTTTCTATTTTGTGTGTCGCAATTCTTAGAAGTTTTGCAGCAATTTCTACCCCAACGATTTTATTGAGCTTTTTCTGTTGCATATATTAGTCGCAAAAGTTTATGATTTATGCACTATGTTTTGCGACAATATTTTGAATTGAGGAGACAAAATTGAAAATCGGCTACGCTCGCGTTAGTACAAATGACCAAAATTTGGAAAATCAGATCGCTCTTCTCAAAGAAGCTGGATGCAAGGAAGTTTTTGAGGAGAAAATTTCAGGGGCAAAAAAATCTCGTCCCGAACTTGAGAGATTGCTAGATAAGATCAGAGAAGGTGACACTTTGATAGTTTGTAAACTAGATCGCCTGGCGCGTTCGACTCATCACCTACTAGAAATTGTTGAAATCCTGCGAGAGGACAAGGCTTCATTTTATTCCTTGGGTGAACCTTGGGCTGATACTACCTCCCATGCAGGAAAAATGATTATGACTGTTTTTGCTGGTATCGCCGAGTTTGAGCGTGACCTGATTCGAGAACGTACCAGCGTCGGGCGCGAAGCTGCTATGAAAAGGGGCGTTAGATTTGGTCGCCCTAAAAAGTTATCTCCTGAGCAGAAAGAATTAATTCTCAAATTGAGACAAGAAGGAAAGTCGGCAACTGAATTAGCTAAGACTTTTAATGTAGATCGTTCCACTATTTATCGGTTATCAAATGTCTGATAACAAACAAATCTTTCGCTAGCATTGTAATCAGATGTTCATCTTCTTTGCGACTAAGCAAAAGTACTGGTATTTTGCCACTTAAATAAAAATTTATTTACAGTTAGCCTACCAATTTTGAGGATTTCGGTTGTTCCAAGAGGAGATGCCTAAAATATAGCCGTCGATCACGTTATGGTCTTCAATACCATTGGGAATCTGATCGCGATCAACAATATCATTGACAATGCCTCTGATACTTTCCAAAAAGCGATCCCATTTAGCAGGGTCGGCATCTAGCTTCCCGTCTTCGGTTATAAATACTAATCTACCTGTGTGTTCAAAATTCATAAGGCGAGCAGGCAATCTGGGAACGATATCGTTATTGTTGTGAAAGCGGAAAAATTTATTAGGTAATTTGGCGTTTAGCGTAGTGCTAAAGTCCTTATCACCACATCTAGGTTGCCCAAAGGTGTAAACACCACGTATGGGTAAATTTCTTTCTGCCATCCAAGCAGCAGCAAAAGTAGCTATTGCTCCACCCAAACTATGACCAGTAATCCACAGAGGCAACTTGGTTTCTCTAATTAGCTTCTCTAACTCAATCCACATTTCATCCTTATCCCAGACATCAAGAAAAGCCTGATAGAATCCTTGATGTACTTGACCAAAAAGCTGATTAGTGGAGAAAGAATTCTTTATACCCATCCAGCTTTTAAAAGATTTTTTAAATTTTTCTTTTATTTTAGATAGAGATACAGTTTTTCCCATATTAATATTGTCTATCCAGTCGGCAATTTCGTCAGTGCCACGAAATGAAACAGCTAGATAATTTTTGTGATGGATAATAATTGCTTGTGAACTATTATTTTCAAATCCTTTGACTGCAATAAAATCGGGGTCTAGTGCCTGCAATTTACTCAAAATTAGCTTCTCATGAGGAAACTTTTTGGTGTGATGCTCTTTAGTCAAATCGGAGTCGTCATTAATTCTGGCATATGCCAGCTCTGACATATATGCTAGCCAATAAGCAATGCCAGAGTTATAAGTACCTTGGTGATGATCGAAGAAAATTTCTTTTAGCTTTAAGACTTGAGGGGTCTGTCGATATTCAAGAGGCAGAGCAAGAGCTGAGTCATCTGATTGTAACTTCAACAGCTTTTGGTTGACGAACAGGCTAACTCGGTTCATCATTTCATTAAAGAATGGGTTTTTTGGCTCTAAAGGTGAACCATCTTCGGCAAGCACATCGTTTTCCAACACAACGCTAGCATGGGGAATTCCTAGAGTTTTACCCATGAGGTAATAGCTGATACTGGTTGGTTCTAAATGATCTTCGATCAGTTTTTCTACCCCTAATACATCAGCAGCTTCATCTGCTTCTGAATGGGCAACAAACAATGGTTGCTTGAGAGTGATTCCTTCAACTTCTTTGATGCACTGAGCTAAATTTCCCGCTCCATCATAGTCCATACGAGAATAACGATAGGGATTATTTCCCACCAATAGAGGACTGGTTAAATCCTCGACCGTAGCTAACAGCTTACGTATGGAGTAGTTACGCAGTAATCTTTCTTTGAAGTTACCCTTTTTGACAATACTAAATCCAGCCTCATCATCAGCAATATCTAACGCAGCCGAGAACAGAAAAACGCCACCATCTATCAAGTCAGGTTTTTCTTTAGCTTGCAAGACGCTTAAAGTTCCTCCAGTCGATAAGCCACCAATTGAAAGTTTACCTTGATTACCAGAAGCGTATTTTACAACGGATGTTACAGTTTTCTTCCATTGGTCTAATGTTACTTTTCTCATGCCATTAGGATTAATTAGTCCATGACCAGGAAGCAAGGGAATATAAACATTAAAACCATTAGCAGCAAAACGCTTACCAATAGCGGTCATAAAGTATGGTGAATCTGTCAAGCCGTGGATTAAAACTATAGAATTTTCATTATCTTCATGCTCAAAATATCTGGGGTGACAACCTACTCTTACTTCTGAGTTTTTGGGAAAAGTTTTAAGAATATTTTTACCTGTTGCTGAAGTTTTTAGGTTGTGATTTATTGGTAATTCTAGCCAGTTTTTAAGTTCTATCATGGTTACTTGAAAATATATCTAAATTAAATATTTAGAAGAAGTTACTTTTGACAGTTAAGTCGACAAAACTATAACTTAACCTAACGCCATAACTTTTGTCAGGAGCTAATACTAGCTATTTTTTTTAACAATATGTTTTTCTGGTTTGAATTGATAACACCTTAAAGCTAATATAATACAAATAGAAGTATTTAACTTTGTTATTGCAAGATGGAAAACAATCTTAACCTGCCAGAATTTAAAGATATTGTAGAAGACTTACAAGATTTAGAAAAATCATATATCAGCTTAAATATAAATCAAAAACAAAGTAATTTTGAATATAAATTACTGAAAAAAGCTAAGGAAAAAGGGTTGAGTACTGAAGAACTTAGGAAAATTTTTCAGGAATACTATACGGAGAAAAGGCTCTTTAAAAATATAGATAATTGGTTAGAACAAACATCTGTTTTCTCTCTTTTACAACGATTATCAGCAATTATTGGAGTATCTACACTTATATTAGGTGCTATAACTTTTCTTCCAACACAACAGGAACAAAAAAGAAACCAAATAAAAAGTAATAATATTGAAAAAGAGAGAGCGCATTATGAAGCTTGGAATATTATCAATAGTAATCAAGTTAAATCTGGTAGCGGTAGAATAACAGCATTACAAAATTTGGCTAATGATCGAGTTTCCTTGAGTGGTTTAGAAGTGCCTAAAGCATTTCTTTTTGATATCGATCTTGGTGGTGCAGAACTTTATCGAGCTAATTTTCAAGAAGCAGATTTATACCGAGCCGATTTTAGTAGCAAACCAAAACAAAGCAATCCAAAACAGTGTGATTTATGGATTTTAAGCATATTTGCAGATTGCAAATCTAGAGATGAGCTTGAAAGTAGAAAAACTGAACTTGAAAGAGCTAATTTCAAAGGGGCTATTCTTTATGAAGCTAAGTTTAATAATACCAGTTTGGTAGATATTAATAATTCGGATTTTGATGAAGGTCAGAATATACAGAATCCTCACGTAGATATTTATCGTGCAGATTTTAGCCCCGTTTATTTAATAGAAGAAAGTCAAATTGAAAATATTATAGAAACTGAGTGTTTCATGAATAAACCTGTTATTCAATGTACACGAGCAACAAATGCTGAATTTATTGGCGCAAACTTAAAACATGCAGACTTTACTAAAGCGAGTTTGAAAGGTGCTAATTTCAGCCAAGCTGATTTGGAATGTGCCTCTTTTCGTGGGGCAATTTTTAATAAGGAACAAGACGAAAGTAAAGACCTTAGTGAGTTTATAGAACCTACTAATTTTACTAATGCTAATCTCAAAGGTGCAGATTTTCGAGATTTAGCAATTTCAACTAAAGGCGATCCAAAACGGGGTGTGTTGCCAGAACAGATTAAACAAGCGAAGAATTGGAAACAAGCACAATACTCTAATAATTTCTTAACTGAATTAGGGCTGTCAAAGCAAAATCATCAACCCCATGACTGTAAAGTTTTTCAAAAATAGTAAGGTGTGGCACGAATTTATACGTATGTCAGCTTAACCTTAATAACGGAAAATGAAAGATAATTATGTATATTAATTTCTAAAAAGTTCTCAAAAGAGCTTTAATAGCAAAGTTCTTTCGACCAATCTTGAATTCCCCTTCCTGGTTGACAAATAAATTGTTGTCCAGCCCATTGCATTTGCCATTGAGATTCAGCACTTTTAAAATCTATTCGATAACGAATAGATTTTACTGAATCATCAGGTAAATTCATCTGGGTAATTGTTACTATCGACTGTTCTGAAGCACTAGTATCAACCTCTACTTCTTCTTTCAGAGAACCTTCTATTTCTTCAGCTCCAAAGGAATTCAAAGCTAATTCTTTAGGACTATTGCCTTTTTTTGAATCAGCAGAAAATTGATCTAAATCAATTTCAGCATAGGCATTTCGCCGTGGTGAACTATCAATGCTATTAGCAACAGAAGAGTTCGAGGTTGAGTTATCTTTTTGCTCGGAAATTGGTAATAGATTACAGCCAGCAATAAATAAGTTGGAGCAAATGCTAATACTCAAAATAAACGTCACATTGGCTATAAATCTTCGCATTGATAATTAACCTCGAATTGATATCAGTATTAGAAACCTAACGCTTTACTTGTCTGCCTCCCTACAATTCCATCATCAAGTAATTTCATTGCTCTCTGAAAAGCTACTACTGCGCCTCTCGTATTATCACCAAAAATACCATCGATGTCTCCTGGATTAAATCCTTTTTCAGCTAGTCTTTGTTGGAGTCGAATAACATCTAAACCTTGAGAACCAAGCGATAACTCTCTACTAATTCCTGCTTCATTATCATTACCAAGATTATCACTATCATTACCCAGTTTTGCAGCAACTTCTTTACGTAGTTTGGGGAGCTGAGCGTATAACCAATCGCCAGGACAGGCTTAATTAATTTAATAGTAAGTAATATTATTAAATTAATTATTTCACTTTGTATTACATAAAAATGCTTACATTAATATTACTTAATTGTTTAAGAAAGATGATGGACAATGCTATGAAGCACGGCGATCGCGCTCAATTCTTATTAAAGTGCTTTGTCAATAGCAGTCTGATTTACAGTCAGATAAATTAATTTTTTCAAGTAGCCGAAATCATTGAAACGAGGTGATTTTCACAAATTCTAATTGATTGCCTGAAATGCTAATTACGAGAAATAAGGATTCTACTAAAACGTTCGTTTCATGATACCGTTAGCCCCTTGTTTCTTTAGAATTAAATGACACCGATTATTTTCAGCGTAAGTATTGTCAGACAGTCATTCCATAGATTTTAGTAGCAACTTGATAGTGTTCATTATTGTGGTTTTATCAATCAAAGTTTAAGATCGCTCTTTGTTGATGAGTTTATAGAATCAGAACCCGAATCATCTTGTTTTGAGCCAGGTCTGACACCAAACGAGGCTGTAACTTTGAGGTGAGACATTTGTACGATTAAATTTAAGCCAGGCAATCCTCAGCTTGATCGCTAAACTAGAGCTGAGTCTTAACCCAACATTCATTCGTCGGCTTTTCCAACATACCTATACGGTAAAAGATCTCTAGCTGATAATCTCTCGCCCCTCTGCATAAATGCGTCTGCTCTTTGTATGACAATGCAGGATAATGACAGATTTGGCTAGATTCTGTCAGACATCGCTGCTGGATATTAGCAACCAGTACTGGATCGAGATACTTACCCCTACTGTCCGTGCGGAAAGGACAGGTTCTACACTGCTGCTTGATTAGAGGAAAATCGCTAACATCCTTCAACATTCGACTCCATAACTTTCTCAGCGAATGAAATCAATTTTAACTTCAAATAAAGACTGAACATTACTCCAAGCTTTATCTGCTGTAAGTACCGAATAACCCAACCGTTCGGCAAATGCTAGGCAAGCGCGATCGCCAAGAGACAAACCAAAATCCTGCGTATCTACAATTAAATTTCCCACTGCTAATGCCATTGCCAGATCGAAGTCAATTGTTTCGATATTTAACCCTGCTAGAATAATCTCAATTTCAGAAGCGGGAATGCCCAGCTTTGCCAGCTTAGTAGCAACCTCTGCCATATTGACAGTATTCATTACTGCTCGATCCATTACCTCAGCAACCCGATCTGCCCCCTTCTCCCTGTTTAACAAAGCCAAAAGAGCAGAAGCACCTAGAACAATTTTATCCTCACTCTTCGGCTTCACGTCGCGCCTCCTCTCTTCTCTCTTCAATTAATTCAAGAGAAAGCAAACGAGAAGAGTCGATATATCGAGCGACAGTATCCTGAGCACGTTTAATTGCCTCTGATTGAGCCATCAGACGAATTTCACCATTAATGACATTCATGACTAGGCGATCGCCAGCCTTGAGATTGAGCGACTTTCTAACTTCGGCAGGAATCAAAACTCTGCCATTTTCCGAGAGATTGATTAAATGATGAGCCAAGATGTTAATGCCAAACTTATAACAACAATTCAAAATCTATCATTTTTTTAGATTAAATGACAATATTTTTATAATCTGTCAACTATAAAAATATTGTCAGATTATTCAATCAGGGCTAGATTTAGCTCCGATTGAGTTTTCCCTGTCAAAAAAGGGGTATGAAATCGAGCTACGTAAAATCAATAAGTTAAAGGTTGAGATTTGCCCTATCAAAAAACGACCCTTTTTTGATAGACTCTTCTACGCAACCATAGCCTCTAATTTAAGATCGTTGATATGGCAACCAAGAAGAAAATTCGCGCTGCGCTCTATTTGAGAGTGTCCACTACTGACAAGGGACAAGAGACTGATAATCAGCTCCTTCAACTCAGGGAATTCTGCGATCGCTCTGATTGGGATATTTTTGATATTTACGTAGACAAAGAGTCTGGTCGAAAGGGGAAACGGGAACGCTCTGATTTTGCTCGACTGTTTAATGATGCTGCCAAACGTAAATTCGATGTTGTACTGTTTTGGTCATTGGATCGCTTTTCCAGAGAAGGTATTCGTAAAACCATTCATTACCTCCAACAGCTAGAAGGCTTTGGCGTTCGCTTCAAAAGCTATACCGAGACGTTTCTAGATACTGAAAATGAGCTGGTAGCCCATATTGTTATTGGAATTTTCTCTTACCTGGCTCAACAGGAGGCGGTGAAAATTTCTGAGCGTACCAAAGCTGTGCTGGAAAGAGCAAAGGCTCAGGGGAAGACTTTGGGTAGACCTGGAAAGTATGAGTATTGGAAGCCTCAGATCATTGAGATGAAAGCCGAAGGTTGCTCTCAAGGAGAGATGAGTCGCAGAACTGGTTTAGCCTACGGGACGGTGAAATCGTATCTCAGGAAGATTAATGCTGAAAAATAATCTAGCCCAAATACCTGGAAGTCGAGCCAAAACAGATCAGAGGTGCGATCTTCAGCGATCTCGGAAAACACTATGAACCAAATACTGTCAAAATTTTCAAGAATAAGAGACAAGCCTATTTTTTTCCTATTGCAATCTGCCCCAAAAAATATTCGATCTCGTAGAATAAAAAGAAATATATCAATAAAATTTGATGCAACAAGTTATCACTCAAAGCTCAACTAAGATTTGGTCTGGTTTCCGCGCACTCTCCGATCCTCTGAGAATTCAAATCATTGAACTCCTGAGTTCTCAAGAGTTATGCGTCTGCGAACTGTGCGAACAACTTGAAGTGAGTCAATCTAAGCTATCTTTCCATCTCAAGAACCTCAAAGAAGCTAACTTGATTCGTTCTCGCCAACAGGGTCGTTGGATGTACTATAGTCTCAACTTGGCTCAATTCGTTGCTTTAGAGCAATATTTGGCTGAATATCGACGTTTAGACGATATCTTACCAGCAAGAAGCTGTAAGTAAATTTTGCCTTTTTATCGAGTAGACAAACATCAATCTGTTCTAATTCCAATATAAACAGATCGCACTTGGCAAACATATCAATATTCTTTGATACATCAAATAATCTTGATGTATGATAAAACTACTCCTTCAATTTTTAGTGGAGTAGATAGATATGAATGTTCGAGATAAAACACCTTTAAAGTCTCTTCAAGCTTTAGCAATAGGATTGAGTACGGCATTAGCTGCCATTTCATCCCCCCTATTTGCTCAAGAGACACCATTGATAAAAATAGATGGATCTAGTACCGTCTATCCAATTACCAAGAAAATAGTTGAAGACTATCGGGCTAGTGCAAAGAAACCCGTAAATATTGAAATTGAATTTTCTGGTACGGGCGGTGGTTTTGAAAAATTCTGTAGTGGGGAAACCCAGGTTAACAATGCTTCCCGTCCCATTCAGGTTGACGAGATGGAAGCTTGTCGAGAAGCAGGAGTGGCATACATAGAATTGCCTGTGGCTTTTGATGCCCTGACTGTGGTTGTTAATCCAGCTAACGATTGGGTCGATACCCTTACCACGGAAGAATTAGCTAAGATTTGGTCGCCCGAAGCGGAAGGTAAAATTACCAATTGGAATCAGGTAAGACCGAGTTTTCCCGACAAGCCACTCAATCTCTATGCTCCTGGCGAAGATTCGGGAACTTTTGATTATTTTACTGAAGCCATTGTCGGAGAGGCAGGGGCTAGTCGGAGCGATGTTACCGAGAGTGAAGATGATGATGTTCTAGTAGCAGGAGTGAGTCAAGACTCCAATGCCCTTGGTTACTTCGGTTTGTCCTACTACGAGCAAAAAGCCGAGCAAATGAAAGCGATCGCTGTTGATAGTGGTGAAGGAGCAGTTTTACCTTCAGTAGAAACAGTCGAGCAAGCGCAATATCAACCTTTAGCCCGTCCATTATTTGTCTACGTTAATGCTGCTGCTGCTAGAGAAAATGATGCTTTAGTGAGATTTACTGAATTCTATTTAGAAAATGCTCCTAATGTGATTAGCGAAGTTGGGTATGTTCCTTTACCCGAAGAAGCTTATCAAATTAACGAAGTTACTTTTTATCGAGGTGAAGTAGGAACTGTTTTTGACGGTCAATCTCAGTTTAATGTCACTATACCCGAACTGTTACGCAAACAGGCTCGATATTAATTTAATTGTTAAGTAAGCAATGCTATGAATCCAGAAAATCAACCAGTTAATGCCAAAGCCGTTCAAGCTGGCGGTCAATTAAATCTATTTGAGAAATACCTGACCTTTTGGGTAGCCCTCTGTATTGCTGGGGGAATTGCTTTAGGTAAGCTATTTCCCAACGTTGCTCAATCATTAGATTCGATGAGCGTTTATAACGTTTCAATTCCCATTGCTATCTGTTTGTTTTTCATGATGTACCCCATCATGGTTAAGATTGACTTTTCTCAGGCAAAAAAGGCAGCCAAGTCTCCCAAACCAGTCTTGTTAACCCTAGTAATTAACTGGCTAATCAAGCCTTTTACAATGGTGGCATTTTCCCAGTTTTTTCTGGGTTGGGCATTTCAGTCTTTCCTAACTGAAACAGAGTTAATCAGAGGGGTAGAAGTTACTCTGGCTAACTCTTATATTGCGGGAACAATCTTACTGGGCATTGCTCCCTGTACGGCGATGGTCTTGATGTGGGGCTATTTATCTTATAGTAACCAAGGGCATACTTTGGTCATGGTAGCGGTAAATTCCCTAGCGATGCTGTTTCTCTATGCACCTTTGGGAAAATGGTTGCTGTCGGCTAACAATCTCACCGTACCTTGGGAAACTATAGTATTGTCCGTTTTAATCTATGTTGGTTTGCCACTCTTGGCGGGAGTCCTCAGCCGTTACTGGATTATGCACAACAAAGGCAGGCGTTGGTTTGAAGAGAAATTCTTACATTATCTTTCTCCAGTAGCAATTCTCGCTTTGCTGTTAACCTTGATTCTCTTGTTTGCCTTCAAAGGAGAATTAATCGTCAACAATCCCCTGCACATCTTATTAATTGCCGTTCCTCTATTTTTACAAACCAACTTAATCTTCTTAATTACCTATGTGGCAGCTTTAAAATTAGGACTAGATTACGAAGATGCAGCCCCCGCAGCCTTGATTGGGGCGAGTAATCATTTTGAAGTAGCGATCGCCACTGCCGTAATTTTGTTCGGTCTTAATTCTGGTGCAGCTTTAGCCACAGTAGTAGGGGTACTAATAGAAGTGCCAGTCATGCTGATGTTAGTAGAGTTTTGTAAGCGTACTGCTAATTGGTTTCCCCGACATCCAGAAAAGGCGACCTTACTCGACCCTCGTTGTGTAAGTCCCTATAGATAAATAGCGAATTGATAACCCGAACGTATTTTGAAAAATCAAAATGACCAGTTTCGACCATCCACCGAGAATTCTATTTTTGTATGGCTCGTTAAGAGAGCGTTCCTATAGCCGTCTCGTAGCCGAAGAAGCAGCCCGAATTATCAGTGATATGGGGGCAGAAGTTAAATTCTTTCATCCCCACGAACTACCTTTACGGGGACAGGTTGAAGAAACCCATCCCAAAGTGCAGGAATTACGGGAATTAAGCCAATGGTCGGAAGGACAGGTGTGGTCTTCTCCTGAAATGCACGGCAATGTGACGGGCATTCTAAAAAATCAGATCGACTGGATACCTCTAAGTATTGGTGCAGTGCGTCCGACTCAAGGTAGAACTTTAGCAGTGATGCAGGTTAGCGGTGGTTCGCAGTCTTTTAATGCGGTTAATACTATGCGGATACTGGGACGATGGATGCGGATGTTTACCATTCCCAACCAATCCTCGGTAGCCAAAGCCTATCAAGAGTTCCATGAAGATGGGACGATGAAAGATTCTCCCTATCGAGACAGAGTAGTAGATGTGATGGAGGAACTGTATAAATTTACTTTGCTACTGCGGGATAAAGTTGATTATCTAACCGACCGCCACAGCGAACGTAAAGCCAGAGAGGAAGCTAACAGCAAATCATAAACAGTCGGTCGAGATAAATACACCCAGACAAAATGAAAAATGCGATCTCTCAGAAATGAAAACAACACCGAAGCTCAAAAAATCTAGTATGAATCATACTTTTTACTATGGGCGAGAAGCCATTAGCGAATTTATCGGCACTTTTATCCTGGTTTTTGCGGGTCCTGGGGCGGTGATGGTAAATAGTATTAGCGATGGCAGCTTGTCTCACTTGGGGGTTAGTTTTGTCTTTGGCGCAGTAGTAGCTGCCGTAATCTATGCTACGGGACACATTAGCGAGGCTCATATCAATCCTGCGGTGACTCTCGCTTTCTGGACGAGTGGTTTTTTCGCTCGGCGTAAAGTAATACCTTACGTCGTGGCGCAATGTTTGGGTGCGATCGCAGCTTCGGGACTACTATTGCTAACGCTTGGTAATGTCGCCAACCTGGGAGCAACTCTACCCCTAGAAGATAATTGGCTTCAGTCTCTAATTATCGAAACTGTCCTGACTTTTATCTTGATGTTTGTCATTTTTGGCTGTGGATTAGACCGACGCGCCCCTGATGGTTTTGCTGGGTTGGCAATCGGCTTAACCGTAGGATTGGAAGCAGCCTTTATGGGACCCATTACGGGGGCGAGTATGAATCCAGCGCGATCGCTTGGTCCTGCCTTTGTCAGTGGGATATGGCAACATCATTGGCTGTATTGGGTCGCACCTATTTTGGGAGCGCAATTAGCCGTAGTCGTCTACGGTTATCTATCAAATGGTTTTCACGATATCAAATAAGCTATCAAATCAAAAGCAAAAAAATTATGAAAAAAGTAATGTTTGTCTGTCGTCGTAATTCCTGCCGTTCCCAAATGGCGGAGGGTTTTGCTAGAACGTTAGGAGAAGGCAAAATTGAAGTGACATCATCTGGATTAGAAGCCAGTCGGGTACACCCTACAGCCAAAGAGGTAATGTCGGAAATTGGCATCGATATCAGTAATCAAACCTCTGACCCTTTGAGCGATTTCAAGGCTGATGATTACGATGCGGTAATTTCTATGTGCGGTTGTGGTACGGGTTTACCTCCTGAATGGGTAACACAAGAAATATTTGAAGATTGGGAATTAGAAGACCCCGACGGCAAGCCAATAGAAACGTTTCACCGTGTCAGAGATGAAATCAAAGAGCGAGTAGCCAAACTAATCGATCAACTCAGTTAAAGCCTCACTAATTTGTAACTTCTGACTGTTGTAGTTTTAGTGAGGAAGGTGCTTCAAAGCATTTAATAACAGTGGTTAATACAGTTTTAGGTTCAAAATTGCTCGATCCAGTAGTAAGTAAAGCTCAAACCTGGAGCTTTATCTGTCAGCGTCAGTCAGCAAACGGCTGGCTGATTCTGCCCCAACAGGCAAATCGAAGGTGGAAATTACAGCAAGACAAAGATCGGTGGATTTTATCAATTGATGATGTCCCACAACTTCGTCTTCATACCGTTATAGCGATCGCCTTCTTGATGCAGTCGCTATAACGGAGAATACCTCCGCAACGCGCTGCATCGCTTTCTTAGAAACTCGTCAGCTTGAGAAATGACTAAAAAGTAAATACTTAAGACAGTTTTGTGTTAATCGAAAATTAACCTTGATTCTTACTTGCTTTGGATAGAATCTATAGCAGAAAGTTTTGTAGTTAGATATACAAATGGAGTAAGACTTATGGTCGATAAAAATAAGATTTAAAAAAATTCTTCAGACAAGACTTTGCTCAATCCACAGAGCGAGCATTTTGACTTTGAACTCTGGACTAAAGAAGTTAGCAAGCAGATGCAAGCTGCTTTCGGAAATCGTTCGAGTCAAGCAAAATCTTGAGAAAAATAATTTCTTTGACTATGACATTAGCCACATAATATTTATCATGACACAATTACTGATTATCGGCGGTAGCGATGCAGGAATTAGTGCTGCTCTAAAAGCTAAAGAATTAGCACCCCAAACCCAAGTTACCGTAATGCTGTCAGATGCTTTTCCCAACTACAGTATTTGTGGCTTACCTTTCTTTCTTAGTGGCGAAGTTTCCGACTGGAAAAATCTCGCCCATCGCACCCAGAATGACATAACTCAACTGGGAATTAAATTACTGGTCAATCATACGGCAACTAACATCGATTCTTCAGAGAAAATAGTCACCGCATTTGATATACAGGGACAAGAACAGCAAATTGACTTTCAAAAGCTGGTCATTGCTACTGGTGCGACTTCGAGAAAACCCAAGATTCAAGGATTAGATTGTCCTGGAGTTTATTTTCTGCGCTGGATGGGAGATAGCTTTGCGGTACATCAGCATCTAACTCAATATCAGCCCAAGTCGGCGTTAATTGTCGGTGGTGGTTACATTGGAATGGAAATGGCAGATGCTCTAACCCTACGTGGATTAAAGGTTACGGTAGTCGAACATTCGCCAACAGTACTAAAAACGGTTACTGCTAGTTTGGGGCAAATGGTAAGTGAAGAACTTCAGCGTCATGGAGTCACTGTAGTTAATGGGGTTTCCATCGAAACCATTTCACTTAAAGATAAACAGCTTGTCGTTACGGGTTCTAATGAATTTGAGACAACAGCCGATTTAGTTTTAGTAGCTGTGGGAGCTACACCTACCACCGAATTGGCACAGTCTACGGGAGTAGAATTAGGTGTCGCAGGAGCGATTAAAGTCAATCGCCAAATGGAAACTAACATCCCAGATATTTATGCTGCGGGAGACTGTGTAGAAACTTGGCATCGTTTGCTCGATAAACCAGTTTATCTACCTCTGGGTACGACGGCTCACAAGCAAGGGCGTATTGCTGGAGAAAACGCTCTTGGCGGTCATCGTGAATTTGCTGGCTCTTTAGGAACGCAGGTGGTGAAAATCTTCGATTTGGCGATCGCTAGAACGGGATTGAGAGAGGATGAAGCTGCTCGTGAGGGATTTAACCCCGTCACGGTAGAAACCAAAACCTGGCATCATAAAGCTTACTATCCTGGAGCGCACGAGCTAACCATTCGCGTCACGGGTGACTCTACTACTGGTCGTCTCTTAGGAGCGCAAATTCTCGGTCATTATCAAGGTGAAGTTGCCAAACGGATCGATATTTTTGCCACTGCTTTGTATCACGGGATGAAAGTAGAGGATGTAGAGCGTCTGGATTTGAGTTACACACCACCATTAAGCAGTCCTTTCGATCCAGTACAAATGAGTACCCAAGCTTGGTGTAGAAAATATCAACTCGCCCCAGCTTAAAAAGGGAACTGTTGT
>JBCBWB010000002.1:0-23485 GCA_039817275.1 Cyanobacteria bacterium J06648_1
GGCTAAGTGCGAAATAATCTCTTAAGTTTCCTAGCTCTGGGCTAATCTACTGCTAGCATAGGTTCTACTTCCTGTTGAGCTATGACATGCAGATTCTAGAAACTTCTCGGTTAACCCTCAGGTATATTACTTCCCGTGATGCAGAAGCTCTAATGTCGGTCTTGGGCGATCCAGAAGTAATGCAATTCTCTATTATTGGAGTTCACGATCACCAGCAGATCAGGCAGTTTATTGAACAAAGATTACTCTCTTATCTAGAGTGCGGCTTTGGGTTATATGCCCTGGTACATAAACAGGAGCAGCAGATGATCGGCTACTGTGGCTTTTTTCTCCAGGCGATCGAGCAGCGAAAAGAAGTTGAGATCGGTTATCGTTTGGCTCGGAAATATTGGGGACAGGGACTCGCTACCGAGGCAGCTCAGGCGGTGGTTGAATATGGGCAACAACGGTTTAACTTCCAGCGCTTTGTCTGTTTAGTAGAGCCAGCTAACACTCGTTCGATTCGGGTTGCAGCGAAGCTGGGGATGAAGTTAGAAAAACAGATTATTTATCATGGTCTAGATGTAGAGATGTATAGTTTGAACCGTGAGTAATATCTACGAACAGATTTGGTATAGCGATCGCCACCAGTTTTTGGTTAGTCCGCGAGATCGAGACGGTAGCTGGCTTGATCCAGGTGCGGATATTCTTTTAGACGAGCAGGTACAGGCTTTTGGTCGAGCTGATTTGGATCTAGCCAGACAACCGCTTTTCTATCATGTTAATCAGGATAAGTTAAACAGCATTGCTACCTATCAAAGCTTAATAGCGCTGCTGGATAATTATCGCTTTGACAACCAAAAGTCTGAGATCGTCACCAGAGGCGAAAAAGCAGAAATTGAGCGATTTATTGAGGACGTATGCCAGACAGAAGCCATCGAGATTGCCCGTACCTATTTACGTCAGGAGCTTCAGGTAGATTTTTCCGCTGTTGACTTTGCCACACGACTGAAGACCATCTGGTTCGATCTATACGACAATTACTTTGGCGACTTGCCCACTAGAGACAGTTCTGCCTTTGAGCATATATTTGTCGGGGAAGGAAAATACGATTATTCGGCGATCTCCGAGCGCAAAATCTCTGGCGGGATCTCTGGCTATCATTCTTGGATCAAGTTTTATCTCGACGAGCAGCAGCAAAAAGCTAACTATCTCGGTCATAACTACAGTATTGAGGGCAACCTCGGTGTTGATAATCCTTACGTAGTCACGGTGCAGATGCGGTGGCGCGATCGTGACAAGCACCAGAATATACCTGTCGAGCTATTTAAGAAAAGAGGCTGTTTTTTTGTTGGTACTAGTCCTGAGTGCGAGATCGCGATGGGTACGGTAGCCTATTTTGAAAGCTTGGCTGACTATCAGTTTCATCAGGAAAAAAGAGCAATTTCGATCTACGGTGCCAACTACAATCTCGCTCTCTATCGCAATACTAACCCAGATGCCAGTCGCGGCGATCATATTCGTTCGTTTTACCCGATTTATTTAGGTGCAAGTTCTTAACAGCGAAGATGAACAGGTATTCTAAACTGACGAATTGACGAGATAAAATCGCAGCGGTTTCCTCTCAAAGAATTTACCTAATGGCTTGATTAGCGTTTTCCTCAGTTATATTTGAATCTCTCGTAAAGCTATTTTATATTCGACCCCAAAAAGTATAAACCTATAGTAAATTTCCGCTATTTTACGGTGGTGTTATCTGGGCAATCATGGTTATCTGTGTATATATGGAGAAGGCAAGATTTGAGATTTCATATCCTATCTGCTCAGCTATGATTTACCAGCTCAATTGATTAAATGAAATATAACCATTCGGAAAGCGATTATACTCACCGTAACGTGATGGAAGTGTTGGTTTCTGAGGAAATTGAACGCCAAATTGTTCGTCTTCCCAGCAATATCAAAAAGTTTATTAATCCTATTGAAGTAGCCACCTATGCCTTAAACAGGCTACCTGCTTTGTACGCCTCATCCCAACAGGGTTTTAACAAGCAAAAACTGAAAGGACGTTCGGAATATAGCGTCAAAATTACTCAAGAAGTCCGTAAAGGATTCGCCGCAATTCAACAAGATCTACTTCGTAGCTCTACTCCCTTGACGGTAGAAAATGAGTCGGAAATTGAACGCAGTATCAAAGAAGCAAAGGCAGCTTTACAAGAATTAGCTGACTATCTACCAGAAAAAGATTTAACTTGGAAAAATGTTGTTAGGCTAGTCAAACCTATTTTGGCCGAGTTAAAAGTTCAGGATCCAGAGGCAGTTAAAAATCAAAAGATTAGATCTCGATCAAGTGAGAATTGGGGTAATTCAATTTATAAAAAGTAGACTACTACCCCTACAACACAAATGCAATTCGCTGAAGATTAGCATTTGGCAACTCAACTAACTAAATTCAAAACCATTTTATTTCCAGGTATAAATCCTAATTTTTATACACTGATGTTTCCGACGCAGAAGCATTAAGCACAACTTTTGTACAGTTTAAACTTTTTAGATAAGCGATCGCTGCTTCAGTTAACTTAGTAGCAATTCCCTGGCGGCGATAGCTAGACTCAAGATAGACTTAAACGTAGGATTAAAACTAAGCTTTACTCGCCTGGTTCAAAAGGTTCGCATTCTCCCCCCAAGCCATCAACGATCGTGCAGGTATTGTGAGACATCATCTCGATATAGTTTCCAGCGGCTCCCAAACCATCGGCATAGAGGGGTTGCTCTGATAGTTTTACATCGGCAGCACGAGCAACATTTCTGAGAACGCGATCGCTTGTAGTGGACTCAGCAAAAATAGTGGATATTCCTGCCTGCTCAATTTCGGAAGCTAACTCTCCTAATTGAGCTGCCGTTGGCGAAGATGCAGAACTCAATCCTTGAAGAGTTTTATAATCTTCTAGGTAATATGCTCGAACATAATAGTTAAAAGAGCCGTGGGTTGTCACCAAAACTCTTTGTCCTGCGGGGATAGTGTCGATTTGGTTGTCAATCCAGGCATCTAACTGCCAAAGCTCTTCGGTAAGACTGGCACTATTTGCCAAATATATTTCGGCTACTGCGGGATTAACCTGTAAGAAGATCGATTTGACCAGATCGACAATTTTCACCGTATTTTCAATATCATGCCAGACGTGAGGGTCGGGTTCTAATTCAGGCTGACTGGGTACTGATTCGGCGCTCGGTTTAGCTGCTGATTCATGTTCTTCATGTTCTCCATGCTCATGCTCTTCATGCTTTTCATGCTCTCCATGTTCATGTTCAGCCAGCAGTGGTTCACTGACAGCCTGTTCGTAAAGAGCCAGTTTGGGAGTTTCAATTCCCGACAATAATTCGGCGATTTGTGGTTCTAATTCATAGCCACCGTAGAAAATTAACTGAGCTGACTCGATCGCTCGGCGATCACCTGGAGTTGGACGATAGGTATGGGGATCTTGGTTGGCATCGATTAAACAAGTTAGGTCGATAGTATCTTGAGCGATGGTTTGAACAAGATCGCAAATTATGTTGTGAGAGGCAACAATTTTGGGTTTGTCATTTGCTTGGGCAATACTACCGTTAATTTTAATATTTCCCACGACCGCACTAGCCGTAACACCCGCCATAGCGATACCGAGAAAATATTTTACTCGGTTTTTATATAGGTTAAATCTAAACATAAAATTGACCTTTAATAATAATTAGAATCATTCTCATTATTTTAAAGTACAATGAGAACGGTTCCCATTTCTATTTATTAATGCTGGAAGTTTCCAACTTAAGCGTCAGCTATCGTCAGTCCAAAGTCCTGGAAAATATATCTTTTAAACTACAGCCAGGACAGGCAATAGGCTTGTTAGGGTCAAATGGTGCAGGAAAAAGTACCCTGGTTAAGGCTATCTTAGGCTTGATTCCCCTTGCCGACGGCATTGTCCGATGGGCAGGACAACCAGTCAGCAAGCAGCTAAATCGGGTAGCATATGTGCCTCAGCGATCGCAGATAGATTGGGACTATCCCGTCACGGTAGAAAGAGCAGTGATGATGGGTAGAGTCGCGACTACGGGCTGGTTTCGTAACCACAGCCGTCAATCAAAATTATTAGTACGAAACGCTTTAGAAAGAGTCGGTATGTGGCAGTATCGCCAGCGTCAGATTCGACAGCTATCGGGAGGACAACAGCAGCGTGTCTTTCTGGCACGAGCGATCGCACAATCGGCCGATTTATTGTTGTTTGATGAGCCTTTTAACAATGTTGATCGGCAAACGGAAACAATTATTTTTGATATTTTTGCAGAATTAAAGGCGCAGCAGAAAGCTTTACTGGTAATTAGTCATGACTTAAGCGAAACTCTTAATCATTATGATCGCCTATTATTGTTAAATAAGAAGCTAATTGCCTCTGGCACCAAAGAAGAGGTCTTAACTAATAAAAATATCAGTCAAGCTTACAACAGATATTACAATCCTCTGATGCAAGAGAAGGCAGATCCTTTGCCCCTACAGACGTTTATGTCATAACGGTATTAATGCTAACTTGGTTGATTGAACCATTAGAGTTTGAGTTTATGCGCCAGGCGATCGCCATCGGCATATCTTTAGGCATTCTAAGCGCAGTGGTGGGTAGCTATCTTATTTTGCAACAGATGGGCATGATGAGCGGCGTAATATCTCACGCAGTTTTACCAGGGATTTCTATTGCCTTTTTTCTCGAAATAAACCTGGCTATTGGAGCATTTATTGCTGGGGTTAGCAGTGCTTTAGTTGTCGTTGCCATTCAAAAGCGATCGCGAATTAAGGTTGATGCCGCAATGGCGCTAACCCTAACCAGTTTTTTGGCTCTGGGAGTAATTTTAGTTACGACCCTAAGAACAAATCAGATCAATTTAGACGAGATTTTATTTGGCGATATTTTAGGCGTGACTAGTGGTGATGTCTGGCGTACAGTCATTATTACGGCAATTATTCTCCTGCTTACTAAGCTGTTTTATAAAGAGCTAGAATTCTATACTTTCGATTCTTTAGGGGCAAAAGCCTGTGGTTTGCCCGTCAATCTGCTTTACTTGGGATTGATCTGCGCCATAACTTTGACTATCGTTGCTAGTATGCAAACTGTGGGCGTGCTGTTAGTGATGTCTTTGCTAGTAGGTCCGGCAATTACCGCCTATCTTTTAGTCAAAGAGCTATCGCAAATGATGCTTGTCGGCTCAATAATTGGCGCTACTGCCAGTGTAGCGGGGATGTATAGCAGCTATTATTTTGACCTCCCTTCTGGTGCGGCGATCGTCATGGTCATTTTTGCTTTTTTCTTGTTAGCATTCCTCTTTAGTCCGAGTCAGGGACTTCTCACCGAACCTGAGTTGAAAAACAAGATCTCTCGTTGGTTAAGACGATAGGCAAAATAGATAAATAATAAATACGGGCCCTACCGTAATTCCCGTAACGATTACGTCAGAGTCAAATCTCCCAGTTTAATAGCTTCGTCAAAACCATTGAAACCTGGCTCAAACCGATTGCTAATTATTTTCTAGAGGGACTAACCAGTAGCTTTATCGAAGGATTTAATAACTGAGTTAAGGTTCTCAAACGACGTTGCTATGGCATTTTTGATGTGGATCATCTTTTTAAACGACTTACACTTGATATTCATGGCTATGAAAGATTTAGTCTTTCTTAGTCCACACTAGATATAGTGGGGAGCATCCCACTTTTTAGCTTGCTTAAGCCTTTGATTGCTTCCTCCTACTTTGTGGAGATTTTCCATGAGATGATACCAGTCTAAAATCGCTCTAGCAAAGAGTGACTGGCGAGGGCGCGGTCAGCTATTCTACACATCATCAGATTCTACTGTAGCTAAAACTTGAGGTAGTAAAGAACGTTCTTGAGCATGACCATCTTCACAGGGAAAAACATCAGTAGCTAACATTGGAGATGGATCGGGTACCACCAAAGATTTGCTAGGTAATGGCGCACTGTTACCGTCGCTAACTGGTTTCAGACGATGCTCACTGGCTGCGATCGCATTCGATTTCAATGAACTACGCCTTTTTTTCCATCTTTTTGCCCTTTTTGCAACTCTTATCGAAAATGATGCAAGATCTCAGTTAACCGAAAAAAAAGATGCCCGAATTTATTCTGACATCTTGACAACTATATTTAACTGTTTAAATCTGAATTATTCTCAGGCGATCGCCTTAAGACCGTCTTAAGTTAGACGTATTCAAATAGTTCGCTATTATTCAGATCGTGTTGATTAAGCTGGACGTTCTCGAAGACAGCTACTCCATCCCAGCGATGGTCAACCTTTTCATAGAGATAGGAGTTGCCATTCCAGCTACCGAGCCAGTATTTACCACTATCGCTAAGTTGAACCGTATCTTCATGAGGCGTAAAATCGTGAATTACGACACAGTCATGCCAGCCTTGGCTATTATAGAAACCGCCAGTTTCGTCAGCTAGAACAAAAGTATCGTGACCAGCTCCACCACTTAGGCGGTCTTCTTGGTTTGCGCCTCTAGTAATACTATCCGTACCCTGAAGTACATCGTTGCCAGCGCCACCAAATAAGGAGTCGGAACCAGCGCCACCAAAGATAGTATCGTTACCGTCTTCGCCAAACAGCTTGTCGTTGCCAGCAGTGGCTTGAGTATCGAAGATGTGAGCTAGAGGATCGTTAGCGACACGGAATACCTGAATATTATCAATAAAGCCACCAACACCGTTACTATGTCCTGCTGCCTTAAACTCTAGAGCAGTAAAGTCATTTTGACCGCCTTCTACTTCAAAGGTAAAGGTATTCCAGTTGTTGCTAGTGCCGCCCTTGCCGCTGAGAGTAGTAATTTTGGCACCGTCCCACCAGACTTCGACTTTACTGGGTGACACATGTTGCCGTGGTGTGTAGTCAACCGACAGTTGGTAAGTCACCCCTGCATGGGTATCAATCTGCTGGATCATGCCGCTGTTGCCGTAGCTGTCTAGCTCGACCCAGGCATGACCATCCGCCGCCGCGCCAAAGTGTTTTGCCTGTTCCTTAACCTCAATTCCAGGACCAAAAGTAGTCTCCCAACCAGGGATGGAGTGAAATACTCCACGGGAGCCAGGGTGAACTCGGTTATCTTCAAAACTACCGTTGGTGACTAAGTTACCACCGATCAAATCGACCGCAGCTACGTAGTTATCGCCGTAAATAACATCGTCTCCAGTTCCCCCATTGATCGTGTCATTACCAGCATCACCGACAACCACATCGTCACCGTCACCAGCAAAAAGGCGATCCTTACCAGCACCACCGCCAATAGTATCGTTATCGACTCCACCAAAAACAGTATCTTTACCAGCGCCACCCAAGATTAGGTCTTCGCCTTCCGTACCGTCCAGCTCATCATTACCAGCACCACCTTTGAGGGTGTCATTGCCTGCATTGCCCCAGATGCCGTCATTGCCGTCGCCACCGCTCAGGCTGTCGTTACCGTCACCGCCTTTGAGCATATCGTCGCCAGCGTCACCCGTAACTTTGTCATCACCGCCTAAGCCTTCAACGGTGTCGTTACCGTCACCACCTTGAACAAAGTCGTTGTCGTTGCCACCAGTAATTTGGTCGTCACCCGCACCACCTGCAACCAGATCGTCGCCGCCGTTACCCTGGATTGTATCGTGACCTAATCCGCCTTGGATGGTGTCATCACCAGCATTCCCGACGAGAGAATCATTACCAGCCGCGCCATTGATAAAGTCACTACCGCCATTGCCGTTGATCGTATCGTCACCGATGCCGCCAGAGATGCTGTCGTTATCATCACCACCAGCTACTAAATCGTTACCTGCTCCCGCGTCAATGGTATCGTTACCGTCGCCAGCAAAAATAATATCATCACCACCATTACCAACTAGACTATCGTCACCGTTGCCACCCCTAATTAAGTCGGCATCATGACTACCAATTATAGTGTCGTCACCATCCCCACCATCGAGGATATCGCTGCCCGCATCACCGTTAATTAGATCGTTGCCAGTACCGCCAGTAATCGAGTCATTACCCAGGCCACCGCTAATGGTATCGTCACCCGCACCACCGTCGATTGTGTCGTCGCCATCGTCATCGACAATGGTATCATTACCATCACCAGCATCAATAACGTCATTGCCTACTCCCGCATTGATAAAGTCATCGCCGCCAAGACCCTTGATCGTATCATCGCCCGAACCACCAAAAAGGCGATCGCCATCTGCGCCACCATCTACCAGATCGTGTCCGACACCACCATCAATCGTATCCTGACCACCATCACCTTTGAGGGTATCATTACCAGTACCACCAAATAGAGCATCCGCTCCAGCACCACCGCTGATTTCATCATCTCCAGCGCCACCGTCAACCAAGTCATTTCCTTCGCCACCAAGGATGGTATCATTACCGTCGTCACCCTTGAGAGTATCGTTGCCCTGGTTACCTTCTAGGACATCGTTACCGTCTCCGCCACTGAGAAGATCGTCACCGCCGTTGCCATTGATTTGATCGTCATCGGCACCGCCTAATACGGTGTCATTATCATGACCGCCCACCAAAGTGTCGTTGCCTTTACCTCCGTCTAGGGTATCGTTGCCACCGACTCCATCAATAAAGTCATTCCCGCTACCACCCTGGAGATTGTTGTCCTGGTTGTCGCCAGAAATCCAGTCGGCAGCGTCTGAACCAACTACATTGACAAAATTTCTGACGGTAAAATTTTGGTCGGGGGCATTAGGAATATTATTGATCTTGAGCGCGTTGTGAGCTAGGTTTACGTCGATCGCCGTGTTGCCACCCAAGCCCGAAGCATTGATGGTATTCGCTTGTCCTGCGGCACCAATAATTTCTTCGATGTCTAAAGAGAGACTGTCTGTTCCTAAGTGACCTTTCTCAACTGTACCGTTGGGCAGAATTGTCACAGCTTGGTTTAGATGAGTATAGTCAACCGTATCGAATCCTCCTAAACCCACCAAGGTATCGTTACCAGCAGTACCTTTGAAGACATCATTGCCATGAGTTCCTACTAAACTGTCATCACCATGAGTACCATTAAAATGTTGAGTCATTAAAACTAAGCTCCAATTATTAAAAAAACTTCTTCAACCAGAAAAGCGAACTAGAAAGCATGATGTTTAATCTTTTTTTTGTCATGAGCTGATTGATTTTTACCTCAATCTGTTTGAGACAATTTAAAATAGATTTATAGAAGTATCTTTAAGGAATTGCTCTTAAGTATTTTCTGGGATTTTTTTTGATAATAAATTAGGCAGTCACTGGATGTATATAGCCGAATAAGTATTTTACACAATTAATACAATTATTTATATTACTGTTAAAACCCGAAATCCAGACATTGATAACTATTGCAACTACAGCTTGAAACACAACACTTGAAATTTAGATAAAGTAGTTTAATTTTGTAAAATATGTTTGAACAAAGAACTAAAATTATAAAGTATAGATAAGACTAAAAACTCTTGATAAACAGCTGGTTTTTTGCCTACTTCTCTCAGTAAGAGCATAGATAATATAATAATTCTATTTAATTATTTTATTTAAGATATTTTTCGCGATTTAGACTAACAAACGAATGAAAACAACCAAAGCATCTCTGACGTTCTGGCAACGAATTTTATTGTGGAGTATTGGCGGCATCAATCTAGCTGTACTGCTGCTGCTTTTGGGTCTCTGGCGTACGGGCGATCGCGCCTTGAATTTTGTCGGTAACCTCCTAAGAGTCTCTACGACCGAACCCGCTCTCCAAACCTCAACGCCAATTGTACAGAGGATTAAAAACATTCAAGAATTGGCTACTACAGTCCAGACAGTTGAAACGGTTGTTCCTGCTTCGGCAGAGCGTAAGGTAGGAGATCTATCTTTAGCTACGACTCGCTTACTCTACATAGCACGAGGAGAAATTAGAGCAGGAGTTGATTTAAGCGAGCTAAAAAATGCAGATATTAGAGTAACTAAAAATAGGATCGAGATTGACCTACCCCCAGCCAAAATATTAGATAGCAAAATTGATGTTCATAATTCGCGCGTCTACGATTACAATCGCGGCTTTCTAAATTTAGGGCCAGACGTTGCGCCCCAGCTACAAACTTTGGCTCAGAGAAAAACCCTAACTGAAATTGTCAATCGAGCCTGTAGTACAGATATTTTGGAACAGGCAAATATCAAGGCAAAAGATTCTATTACCCAGCTTTTAAGTGCAGCTGGATATCAGGATATTATGGTTGCCACTACTAGGTCTAATTCCTGTGAGATTACTGAGTAAAACATAGTTATAGTTAAGCTGTGATCGTCAAACATCAGTATTTCTACCCTGACTTTTTCGCCTGTTTTCTTCAATAATTAAATTGGTAGATAAACTTAGCTCAACTAAATTATGCCCGCAAACTTTGTGACTTGGTATGGGATTGTATCTATGTTAGTTTTTGGCTATTGGCTGCTTTTATTTTATACAGATGACAGCACTTCTAAGTTCGATTTAACCTCGTGGTTTATCTTGTTAGTAGCCCCATTTTTTTGGCCAATTATTTTACCTATATCTAGCTGGGAATTGAGCCGTAAAAGCTTAGATAATCTAGATAGTTTTTGGCTATAGCTGAGGCTCGATTCTATCCTGAGGGATTTCTGGGGCGATATTGCCTCGGTTTGTTTTGGGCTGAAGTTTAGGATCTACCTTTACTTGATATCCTAGATGTTCAAACTGCTTGACAAACTCAGTCTCTTGATACTTTGACTGTGGTTGAGGCGTTGTTTTTTTCGACTGCTGTCTTAATTTTTTAAGTTTGGCTTTTCTACCCATGGTGTTTTGTTGTCTAGAAATCCTTAATACTCTCAATCGTAATTGTAAGGCTGATTAATTGGGAGCTAGACGAGACATAATTTATTGATTGGCGCTCAAGTTTAAGCTTTGAGCATTGAGACGAATGTGATTCCAGCCATGCGGTTAGCGTCATTCGTTGTGGCTGAATTATGAAAGATTTTGAACTCGATTGCTTGGCCGACTTAACTTTAAACTTTTGATGATCGCCATAGAGCAAAACGAAAACACTGTAGCGCGATCGCCAGTTAATTATCTAGATGAGAGATCGAAAGAACTCAGTTGAGCTGCGTCGAGCCGTCTTAGAAGATGAGCCAAGACTGATCCAAATCCAGTGTAGAGCGATCGCAATTTTAGCCGTTGACGATTATGATTCTCGGCAGATAAAAGCTTTGATACGGAGTAAAAGTAAGCCTAGATTTGCATCAGAAATTACTTTTGTTGCTGAAATCGATAGCTACATTGTGGGGTTTGCGGCGATGTTGGGAACGCACAACGTAATTAGCGCCGTATTTGTCGATCCTGATTTTGTGCGTCAAGGAATTGCTAGTTTGCTGCTAAAACAATTGGAGGAGCTTGCCCAAGAGCAGAATGTTCCTCTGATTTGGGTATCCTCTTCTCTGACAGGGCAAAGCTTTTATCGCGCCAATGGCTACTCAAATGTGGAACAGATAAACTTGATCCTCGGTTCGTGCTACATTCCCTGTTGGCGGATGAAGAAACGGCTCTTACCTTTTACGCTGCAAGAAGCAGGCTCGGAATTAATTCAACTGGCAACTGCTTTTCTGCTGGCAAGCTTTACCGCTATTCTGCTTCAGGCTCTAGCTCAATTGATCGAAACGATCAGCAAAATTTATTTTGGCAGCTAGGGAATTACATTAACGGTATAGGTTAGTTCAAAAGGAGTAAAGCTGTCGTCTTTTGCCGCACCGCTAATTTCTAGTTCGTAAGCACCCGCTTGGGGAAATATTATTTCTGCACCTGGTATATCTTGATATTTTTCGACATCCATCGGCACCAATTCTGGCTGCAATAAGGCTTGAGCTTCAGCTACGCGAGGGACGGCATATACTCGCAGCTTGCAGTTACATTCAGCAAGAGGAATAGGAGCGCCGCCCCGACGAGTGAGAGCAAACCAGGCTGTGGAAGGCTTGCTTGCCTGGGGATTATGATTGGGCTCGATATGGAATGTGGCAGCTACGTCTTGAGAGATCTCAACATTATGAGCGATCGCTGGTATCGCTAGAGCTGCCAATAATGATACTACTGTGGCAGTTTTGAGGGGATTTCCAAAATGGAGAGGCATATTTCCCTGATTACTGTACTGTGATCGTAATGGGTTCAGAGATGACAGGGTTATCGTGCGGTATGTGGAGATAGTTACCTAAGACTAAACGAAGGGTGTGTTCACCTGGCTCTAAAGTCAGCTCGGTTTCGGTTTGCGCCTTGCCAAAGTGGCGAATCTGCTCAGTAGCAGGTAAAGAAGCATTTAGGGCGGGCAACTCTTCTTTGTCGATCAGTAAATGGTGGTGTCCTGAATTAGGCTGATCTACTCCAGCAGGAGCTAGATCCATTCCTGACAAGCCAAACTTGACGGTAAAGGTTTCGGGAACAGTCGCGCCGTCATTGGGTTCCACAATATATGCCTCAGCATCAGCAGGAGCGTGGGTGACTAAAGTATCGGCGATCGCCAAACCCGCGCTAGATGCAGCCTGAATTGGACTGAGTAAAATTAGCAGGGCAAAGGTAAAACTAATAAGTAGAGAGAAAAAATTCATTTATTACTAAGTTCTTGAGAAGAATGTTAAGCATTGTTAATATTCTTGATCATAGCAAAAATAGCGATCGTTATTCCGAAGCTTTAAGCTCTAGGCTCTAGGCTTTAAGGTTTTTACTTATAATTACCATGAGCCATCAGTCTCTTTGTCAGTAAGAGCAAGGATGTGAATTATGACTTTTAGGAAGAACTAAGAGAAGGCAAAAAGCTCACAATTTGCGGAAAGGCAATAATTAAGAGCAGCACCAATAGTTGGAGCAGGATAAAAGGGATTGCGCCGCGATAGATATCTTGGGTTTTTAGCTGTGGTGGAGCAACTCCTCGAAGGTAAAACAGGGCGAAACCAAAGGGAGGAGTCAAAAAGGAAGTTTGAAGATTAGCGCCGATAATTACTCCATACCAAACCAAGTCTAGTCCTAACTGTTGGGCAATAGGGGCGAAGATGGGAATGACGATAAAGGCAATCTCAAAGAAGTCGATAAAGAAGCCCAAGAAAAAAATTGTCAGCATATTAACCAGGAGAAAACCAGCTGTTCCTCCAGGAATATTAATCAGGAGGTTTTCCATAAATCTGTCTCCTCCCAAGCCGCGAAACACCAAACTAAAAGCCGTTGAGCCGATCAGAATAAACATTACCATGGTGGTAATTCGCATCGTCGCATCACAAACTTCTCGCAATGCTGCCCAGTTGAGCTGGCGATTGAGCGCCGCCAGAATTATTGCGCCCACAGAACCCAACGCACCTGCCTCTGTCGGGGTGGCAATGCCTAAAAAGATACTGCCAAGAATCACCATAATTAACAGTAGGGGAGGCACCATAACGGTAAATACCCTAACCAAAAGCTTCTTGCCGCTAATTCTGACGCTGGCAGGTAAAGCGGGGGCGATTTCTGGCTTCAGAAAAGCAATAACCAATACATAGAGAGCAAAGGCTCCCGCCATCATTACGCCTGGGATTAATGAACCGAGAAACAAATCGCCGACGGGAATCCCTAGCTGATCGCCTAAAACTACCAGCACGACGCTAGGAGGAATAATTTGCCCGAGAGTTCCCGATGCGACAATTACCCCCGCGGCTAATTCTTTGCTGTAGCCGTAGCGCAACATGATTGGCAGAGAAATCAAGCCCATTGCTACGACTGTAGCTGCCACCACCCCCGTAGAGGCGGCTAGTAATGCCCCAACTACCACCACGGCTAGGGCTAAACCACCCCGCACTCTGCCAAAGAGAATGCCCATTGTCTCCAGTAGCTTCTCGGCAATGCCAGTTTTTTCCAGCATCGAACCGAGAAAAATAAAGTAGGGAATCGCGAGCAGCGTATAGTTAGACATAATGCCAAAAATACGGCTAGGCATAGCGTTGAAAAAGCCGAAGCTAAACTCGCCGACTGCCGAACCGATTAGGGCAAAGAGAATTGCTACTCCACCGAGGGAGAAGGCAACAGGAAAGCCCAGGGATAGTAAGCATAAGGCTCCTGCAAACATGGCAATACCCAGCCAATCCATTAGCCTTCCTCCTGATTAGTGTAAATATTCCAGTTTTTAATTGCTTCGGAAATTCCCTGCAAAATTAGCAAGAAGAAAGCCAAAATAATGGCAAATTTAATTGGATAGCGGGGCAAACCGCCAGGATCGGGAGACATTTCTCGCATCCGCCAGGAGTTAGCCACGGTTCCCCAAGAGTAATAGATTAGCAAGCCGCTAAAGGGAATTAAAAATATCAGGTTACCAATAAAATTTGCGATCGCCCGACGACGACGATTCCAGCCTTTATAAAAGATATCTACCCGCACATGTTCGTTATATTTGAAAGCATAGGCAGCGCCAAAGAGAAACACGACATCAAAGAGATACCACTGGATTTCGATCAAGGAGTTGGATGTAAGATTAATGCCGATGATCCTGCCCAAATAACGTCCAACCGCATTCCAGGCTCCTACCGTTACCATTAACAGCACTAGCCAGTAGGTAATTCGCCCGATCCACTCATTTAATAAGTCGATCGCCGCCGCTATTTTTAAGAGCTTACTCAATCTTCTGCCTCAACCATGATTTTCCTTAGTAGCTCATGCTAAGTCTTTTAGAGCTTGAAGTCTAGTCGAAGTAGAGAATGGCTAAAGCTAAACTAAAAAGCGTCCTGGGTTAAGAATGTTTTGTGGATCGAACTGGTTTTTGAGTGCCGTCATGGTTTTTAGAGCGTTACCTGAGTAGCCCCAGACATCAACCTGTTTTTTTATTGCTGGCGGCGCCGCCAAAATGGTTAAGAAGCCTTGATGCTGTTGACAGTGCGATCGCATTTCCTCTAGCATCTCAGACGTTGAAGCCAACTGCAACCGCCCTAAACCACTGCTAGCATGGATTCTGCCCGATATGAGCTGCGAGTCGTATTGATCTAAAAATAGCCCTGCTGCCGCTGGCGCAATACCGATTTTGCAGGTAACTGAGTCCTGTGATTGAGCTAGATTTACCATGCTGCTAGAATCTTGCCAGAGCTTGGTTTCTGCTTCGCCCTGTAGGATCTTGCTGCTTAATTCTAGCTGCTTGGCGATCGCTTCTACCTGTATTCTTTGCTGTTCGATACTTTCGGGAATTGTCTCCCAGCGTAAAACTAAACCCAGAGCCGAACCTAATTCTAGCTGCTTTATTAGGGAGACTGAAAGTAGATCCATGGCGGTGGGAGTTAAGCCAGAGTTGCGGATGGCTTGAGCCGCCTGAGCAATCTGGGCTGCTTTACCTGTGAGTAGTAGTGTCTGGGAAGTCGCGATTAGGGGATAGGTGCGAAAGGTGAGCTGGGTCATAATTCCCAAAGTGCCATATGCCCCAGTAAACAGCTTCATCAGATCGTAACCCGCCACATTTTTGACCACTCTGCCTCCTGCTTTAGCAACCTCGCCATCGGCACGGACAAAAGATAAGCCCAATAATAAATCTCGCACCCCACCATAACGCTGTCGCCAACTACCCGCATCGGCTGTCGCCACAATGCCCCCCAAAGTAGCATCGGGATAGTTAGAATCAATCGGTAGAAACTGATTATGCGATCGCAATTTCTCTTGCAGATCGACCAGCTTCATTCCTGCTTCTACCGTTACCGTTAAGTCTCCCACAGCATGTTCGATCAGGCGATCGCATTTTTGCGTACTGACTACAAGCTGAATATCTTTAGTGATTTTGCCCCAGTCGATTTTCGTAGCGTTACCGCAGATTAAAATCCGCCACTGCTGCCGTGCGGCTGCTTGGATGATGGCAGTCAAGGCGACAGTGGTTTGGGGAAATAGCAGATAAATTGGTCCTTGCGTCTCCACAATGCGATTTATTTTCTGCCAGTAAACATCAGCATTATCCAGTTCGACTAGTTCAGTGTCGATAATCGATTGTAGTTGTGTGGCGATCGCAGTGGTCATAGCTCGACTTTGTATTTACGTCCTCACTTTACCAATTTCAGCATCTCTTATGGCAAAGTAGGTTTATTTTTTGCAGAACGAATATTTTCAAGTCTGACGCTGGAGATCGGTTCTGATTTGCAGCTAAAACAAACTCTTATCTTATTAGTAAAACACTCTAATATATTTTGTTTGGCTAAAAATGTCCAACTTGAATTATTAATGTTAATCTCATTTTATTTTAATGAACTCAAGTAAGTTTGGAACCAGTTTTAGAGCTAAATATTGCAATTAACTTAATACAAGATTAATGGTCAAAATTGTCAATAATCCTTGTTAGCGTCAAAAAAATAGAGTTTTACGTCAATCTAATCTCTATTTGTCGGATTGTCAGTAAAATCACTGAGACAAAAATTTCCTTGACGTTATAGATAATCGCAATTTAGCTAAGAAACAAATAAATGAAATCTAGTACCTAAAATAACCGAGTATTTCCTAATGTCTGAGACTAATGTAACTGTAACTATTGAAAATCTTGCTCCTGAAAGTGGAACATTTATTACTCCTACCTGGGTAGGATTTCATAACGGTGAATTTGATACTTACGATCTGGGTAGACCAGTTTCTCCAGGATTAGAAAGTCTGGCAGAAGATGGGGCAGCGGACGGTATTGCTGCGGAATTTATTGCCAGTGGCAACGGTACTGTGGAGGGAACTTTGGTCGGTACAGATGGTGTTGCAGGACCAATTGATCCTGGAGAAGTAGTTAGCCAGACTTTTTCCCTCGATAGCGACGACCCTAACAGCCGCTACTTTAACTATGCCTCAATGCTTTTACCTTCTAACGATGCTTTTATTGCCAACGGCGATCCGACGGCGATTCCAGTCTTTGACGCAGCTGGAAACTTTATCGGCGCTGATTTTATTGTCTATGGCGATCGCATTTTAGACGCAGGAACAGAAGTCAATGACGAGGCAGTAGACAGCACGGCTTTCTTTGGTCAATCAGCCCCTAACACGGGAGAAACAGAGGACGGTGTAGTTCGTTTTCACCCTGGGTTTGAACCAGAGGGCAGGATTTTGAGTGAAGACGGTAGCGATGAAAATGCGGCGGCGGCTTTTACTAATGCTGACTTTACCGAACCAGGATATCAGGTAGCGAGAATTAGCATCCGCGATACTGACGAACTGCTTCCTCCTCCTCCCAATCTAGTGGAAGTTACCGTTACGGTAGAAAATCTCAGTCCTGAAAACGGTACGCCCATAACTCCCCTCTGGGTTGGTTTACACAATGGAGAATTTGATACCTACGACCGTGGTAGACCTGCCTCGGCTGGTTTAGAAAGTTTAGCTGAAGACGGGGCAACAGACGGTATTGCCGCCGAATTCCTCGATAGCGGCATGGGTTTTGTCGAGGGGACAATTCCTGGTAACGACGGCGCAAATCCTGGGGTAATTGACGTAGGAGAAACTACCAGCCTAACCTTTACTGTTGATCGCTCTCTGGCTAGCAGCCGCTATCTTAACTATGCTGCCATGGTATTGCCTTCTAACGATGCCTTTATCGCCAACGGTAATCCTTTAGCACATGAAATATTTGATGCTGATGGTAATTTCTTGGGTGCCGACTTTATCGTTTCGGGAGAAGAAGTTATCGATGCAGGGACAGAAATCAATGATGAGGCAGAAGACAGTACGGCTTTCTTTGGTCAGGCTGCGCCTAACACAGGAGATACGGAAACAGGAGTAGTGACAGAACACCCAGGTTTCTTCTTGGGAGGCAGAATTTTAGGCTCAACCGAATTTGCCAATGCTGACTTTCGCGCTGAAGAATATAATCAGGCACGTATTACCGTAACTACAGAAGATATTCCCACTGTTTCTACCGAAGGTAGTGAGGGAGATGATAACTTACTGGGCGATCGCCAATTCGATCGCTTGAGTGGTGGTGCTGGCGACGATTTACTCGACGGTGCAGACGGCATAACGGTTTACGAAGGAGGTTCGGGAAGCGATCTGTTTGTGCTGCACGACGATCCGCTTACGGACTGGGTAAGAGATTTTGAATTAGGAACAGATACCCTCGGCTTGGCTGATGGCATTACTTACGGTCAATTAGAAATTACAGGCACTACCAATAGCTTTATTTCTTTTGAGGGCGAGCAAATTGGTGTACTGTTAGATGTTAATTCTAGCGACCTAACAGCAAGCGATTTTCAAGTGGTTTAATGTGGTTGTATGAATTGACTTCGTTTTAGTTTTTTAGCTATTAGCTATTCATGATAAGTGGGGTGGGCAATGTCCACCTCGCAAATTGCTTTTTATTTCCAGAAAACTGTATACGCCTAATGTGAATTACCTTTGCAACCTGAACCTTAAAAATCCTCGGTATTCATGAAGTGTTATGAGATCTGCCAATGTAACCAAACCTTAGTAGATTTGGCTTTTATCTGAGCATCTAAAAACCAGTTTAAACTGTTCAATTTATCGAGCCGAAAAGTATAACTCTTGTACGGGAGGAGTATCCTAAAGGATACCGCTTCGCATATGAGGAAGTCGTAACGTCCTCATCAGGGGGTTTCCACAGCCCTTCGGGCAAGCGCGCGATGCGCTTGGGTGCTTTGCACCCGTGGATACCGCGACCCATTAGGGGGAAAGTTCCCCCAATATGGATCTTGTATTTGGAGATAACTTCTGTAGGACAGAAAAGGACACTAAGTCTTTTCTTTAATTCACATCAGACGTTGTATGTAAGACCTAAACAATCTTCTCAATAATGCGCCGTGCTTGATTGCCGTAGCCGCCGCCGAATAAATTGAAGTGATTTAAAACGTGATAGAGATTGTAGACATTTTTGCGCTGTTGATAACCATCATCCAACTGCCAGGCTTCGTTATAGCCACGATAAAAAGCACTGGGAAACCCACCAAACAATTCTGTCATGGCGATGTCTGTTTCGCGATCGCCATAGTAGGTGGCAGGATCGAAAATTACGGGTGAACCATCAGCAGCGATCGCCGCATTCCCTGACCACAGATCGCCGTGAACTAAGGACGGCTGGGGCTTTCTATCCGCTAGCTTGTCTCTAACTGCATCTACTACTCGGTTTAATTCAGGGAAACTGCCACCGCGACGTTGAGCCAGCTTTAACTGATAACCAATGCGCTGTTGGGCAAAAAAATCTGCCCAGTTAGACATCCAGGTATTGATTTGCGGAGTTGAACCAATCGTATTATTCTGCGACCAGCCAAAGTTCTCGTTTGTGCCTTCACGATGCAATGCCGCTAGCTGATGACCCATAGCTGTCCAACTGCGATCGTCACCTCTAGCCAAATCTAGCCATTGCAGCACGATGTAGCTCGAATTTCCTGCTGTTCCCCAACAGAGTGGCTGCGGCACGGTAATGGTTTGAGTAGCAGACATTTGCTTGACTCCTAATGCTTCGGCGGCAAACATTTCTACCTGGGAAGCAGCGTTGATTTTGACGAAATAGACTGCATCACTACTGCTAATCTTGTAGCCCTGATTAATACAGCCACCGCTGACAGATTGAGTATCGGCGATCGCAAATTCTTGTCCTGTAGCTTGACTGATAGCTTGGGCTATTTCTGTCCACATGACGGTCTTTCCTTTAATCTAGTAGTTGTTATTCTGGCGCTTAAATAATTCTCGATCGCCTTTAGCAGTAGATTCTAAAAGCCATATGCGAAGCGGTATCCTTTAGGAAAAGCTAAAAACATTTAACGTCAACCAAGTCAATTCAAATCAAACAATTATCATGTCTCCTCAGCCGTCTCCCCGTGAAATTTTAGAAGTACTATTGCCTCACCTGAGAGTAGCAGCAGGTTACGCCCAGCAGATTCAAGCCAGAATTGCCTCCCTTCCCGCCAAAAGTGCAGGCGATAATATTTTATCAGCAGCCTTGACTGATGCTGACTTATCAATTCAAACTCTGGTTGAGGTAGCTTTATTGGGAACTTATCCCAACCTGGCTTTTTATGGTGAAGAGTATGCCCAGTCTCGCAATACCAAGTATTTTGCCTCTACCGAATTAAGCAGCGATAACTATCTGATTACCTTAGATCCGATCGACGGGACAAAATACTATCTTGATGGCTTTGATAACTATCAGATTATTCTAGGGATTCTTAACGCCAATAGCTACGAGGCGGCAATTGCTGTTTCTCCCGCCCAGAATTGCTATTATTACGCAATTCAAAACCAAGGATTATATTGGGGCAACCTAAAACAAGATCTAGCTGACTGTCAGCCTTTAAAGATCGTTAATCCTCGTCCTGCAATTCTTTTAGGCTGGGGCATGGCGCATCTCAAACCAGCCCTACAAGATAAATATCAGGTAATCGATATTGAAAACTGCTATTCTTCTACTAATAAATTCCCTAACTATAACGGCATCTTCTCAGGAGACTTAATCGGCTGGATCACAAAACGGGGTAAGTTTATCGATAGTGCCGCCCTGGCTTTTATGGCACAAGAAAACGGCTGTCTAGTTACAGGATTAGACGGTTCAATTCTACCGCCTCTCCATACCTGTAAAGACTATAGCTACGCAGGGGCGATCGTTGCCAGTACTCCAGAACTACATCAAGATTTGTTAGCAGCCTGTCATTCGATCGTTGCTAATTGAGTAATGCTGTATGAGGAATTACTGCTCGTAGCTATCAGCTATCAGCTATCAGCTATCAGCTTTTCAGTACAAAAATCCAGTAACCAAGAGATAAGAAACTTTTGATAGCATGATCTGATGTCCTCTAAATACAATTCGGCAACGCCATATTTTTTTGAATTTCTTTTGTCAACGATATGAGCAACTACAATCATCGAATTCCCTCTCGCCGTCTCTTCCGCTTTCTGGCTTACTTCGTATCTGTGGGGGCAATGGTAATTTGGTTCTCGGGGCTGCATCCTCTAGCTGCTCAAACAGAAATCGCTCAGACAGAGGAATTAGCAGAATTAGAAATAGTCGCCGAATTTCCTGCCGCACATCCCCCTGGAAATATTGCCGTTACCCCTGAAGGCAGATTGATTATGAGTCAGCATCAATTTTTTGGTGCGCCTCTGCGAGTAGTAGAAGTCTTAGACGACGGTAGCGTTGCCCCCTTTCCCAATGAAGCCTGGAGTAATGAGCCAAATAGCGCAGGGATTGGTTTAAATACGGTTTTGGGCTTGCGATCAGATGAAAATGGCGTAGTTTGGATGCTCGATCGCAGTGACGGATCAGGACAACCAGGTAAGATTGTCGGTTGGGACACGGAAAATGATGAACTCTATCAGGTGATTTATCTCCCACAGCCGATTATTCCCGCCAGCCCCTTTCTTAATGATTTAGCAGTAGATTTAGAGCATAATGCGATTTATATTACCGATACTGCTAGTGGTGATGACTCCGCCTTGATTGTGGTCGATTTAGTTACAGGCTTCTCTCGCAGAGTCTTAGAAGGTGATGTTTCCACTCGCCCTGAAGATATACCCTTAATTGTTGATGAGCGAGTGATTAATCTGGCAGGTGAACCAGCACAAATTGGCGTTAATCCGATTACAGTAGATCCAGATAATGAGTGGGTTTACTATGCACCAATGAGCGGCACATCTCTCTATCGCATTGCTACCCTAGATTTACTAGATCCTTCCCTTTCTCCCGCCGAATTATCCAGTCGCGTAGAGCGTTATGGAGACAAGCCCATCTGCGACGGCATTACTGTTGATGGTGCGGGGAACGTTTATATCACCTCGATTACCGACAATGCGATCGGCGTAGTAGACGAAACTGGTACATATCAAACCCTCTATCAAGACGATCGCCTGTTAAGTTGGACAGACGGCATGGCATTTGGCGCAGATGATTACATTTACGTCACCGTTAGCCAGCTACAAAATTCGCCACCTCTAAACAACGGTGAGAATGATGCCGAATTACCTTTTTACCTAGTAAGATTTCCCGCTTTAGCTTCTGGTTCGGTTGGTAGATAAGAGTGCATTGCCCTGATTGTTCCTAAAGGATACACTCAATGCGACAAGTGCAAGCCGCTTCGCATATGGTTCTTAGTCATTGTTGACTCAACTGCAAGCGACTGACTGTATGATCGACTCTGCCAATTCCTGAAATCCTGCGCCTTCGGATTTACTAGTTACATAAGCAGGAAGATACTTCAGGCGATCGCTATACTTAAGCACATTCGCCACGCCTACTGATAGGGGAAACTCAGCTTGGTTAAACATTGATTCGTCGTTGGGACTATCGCCGATAGTGACAATCTCTTCTGGTTTTAAATCGGGAAAATATTTAGGAATAACCTGCTGCAAACCGTAGGCTTTATCCTGATAAGTCGGCTTGATATGGCACTGAATTGTACTGTAGGTAAAACCAAAACCCTCAGACTGACAAACAAGATCGATCTTGGCTAATTCATCAGCACTGAGATTTTCTACTTCAAATGTCCAGTCAGTAATCCGAAAGCGATTGTCCTCAGACTCTCTAAGTTGGGGGAATTTGCTCTGAAGCAGTCTGAATACTTCATGTAACTCAACTCGATGGCGATTAATATCAATGCCACATAATAAGTGTGGTTGAGGATCGCTACCCCAATAAAGCAAACCGCCATTTTCAGCGATCGCACCCATCACGGGCAGATAAGTAGCGATCGCCTGTACCCAGCCTGCGGATCTTCCCGTCGTCACTAAAACATCAATTCCCGCTGCCGCTAATTGGTTTAAAGTCTGAAATAACTCAGCATTAAACTTTTCTCCTTGAGTTAAGGTTCCATCCATATCGGTGGCGATCAAACGGATATTTTGCCAGTTGCGGGTATCAATAGGCTGTAGATTTGCCTGGTTCATAAATTAAATTAATATCTGAATATCTGATATGGTAGTCGCGTTCTAATTTACTAGCTCTCAGCCTTCAGCCGCGAGAAACGATATAGGCATCTACCTTGCACTGTAGGCTTTTTACTAACAACTAACAACTAACAACTAACAACTAACAACCTCTACCAACCTGAATATCTCTTACTCTGACTGGCACACAGGCATGAGTCATTTGGGCAATCTGCATGGGTTCACCTTTACCACACATGTTTGTCCCGCACTGGACTAGTTCGGATTCACCCCCCAAAGCATCGATACTGTTCCAAAAGTCCGTAGTCATGCTGTGATAAGTGACGTTTTTGAGCATTCCCGTTACCTTACCGTTTTTCACCTGCCAGAAAGCATCTCCCCCAAACTGGAAGTTGCGACGCTGTTGATCGATGGAGTAGCTACCAATACCGTCAATCAGAATGCCATCTTCGGTATCGGCAATCATTTCCTCTAGAGTAGCGGTGTGGCTATCCCCTGGCTTGCCTGGTTCTAAGCCCAAATTGGGAATCCGCACCATCGGCGTACTCGACCAACTATCGGCAAAGGCACTACCGTTACTGCTGCCTCTACCTAAACGATAAGCCGTTTCGCGATCGGTTAAATA
>JBCBWB010000002.1:23584-86751 GCA_039817275.1 Cyanobacteria bacterium J06648_1
AGGAACACCCTCGTCATCATAAGCCACTGTACTGCGTCCCTGGGGTTGAGTGCGATCGGCAACTAAATTCACCCAAGGGGCGGCATATTGCAGCTTGCGTAACTTGTCAGTGGTAGCAAAGCTTGTACCTGCAAAGTTTGCCTCATAACCGTAGACGCGATCAAGTTCTGTAGGATGACCGACAGATTCATGAATTGTCAAAAATAGATTGCTCGGCTTGAGAATTAACGTTGTTTTACCATCTGCTGTCAACTCAGGGGCATAGGCTTTGGCAACTGCCTCATGAGCAACGCGATCAATATTACCTAATAAATCTTCGCGATCAATATGTTCGTAACCAATATTTAGGGGCGGACGTTCGTAATTTCTGCCTTTAGCATCCCCGTTGGCGATCGCCGTACAGCCCATCCCAGGATAGCTGCGATATAAAGTTTGTTCGATCACCGAACCAACGGTAGAGGCAAATATTTTGTCTTCTTTTGAAAAACTGAGATATGAATAGGCTTTTTTAATGTCCTTGCTTTCGTGACTCAAAAAGCGATCGTTAATATCCAGGAGTAACTCGGCTTTTTCTTGGATTGGCACCTCAAAAGGATCGATTTTAATTGGCGTAACATATTTGTCTTGATATGCTTCAACAGGAACCAGCTTGATCGGATTCTGTTGAGTTAAACGGCTGCCTTTAGCTGTTTCTACCGCGAGATCGACAATGCGTTTAATTTCTGCGGGAGTGATACGGTGAGAAGCCACAAAACCCCAGGCACCATCCAAAAGAACCCGCACCCCAAAGCCTGAACTAACGTTGTCTGCTAGACGATTTAAAGAGCGATCGCGAGCCGATAATCTTTGGCTACGATTATGACAGATACGAATATCTCCATATTCGCAACCCGCTCGACGAATCAAATCTACGGCGAGGACGGCAAGTTCTTGAGAGGTCTGGATCGGTGCTTGTACCATGGTTGCTTTACTGAAGAGGAGAGTTAAGGTTGTAGATATATTTTAGACAATTGCTCTAATTCTAGAATTAAAACTAAAAACTATATGCAAAGCAGTATCCTTTAAGAAAAACTAATAGACTATAACTAAGCCAATTCACATCAGGCTTTTATTATTATGCATTCATCGTTTTCTCAGAATGCCTTGTCACACTTTGTGTAATACAGGCAATAATAAAAATCTGCCTTAATCGCATTCTTGATCGCATTATTTAGTAAATTTATTCGCTACTTCTATACAGTGCAAAATTTTTTTGATACGGCTTCTTTAAAAGTAAGATTAACTGTTGGTATTGCCGCATTTACCGCTTTAGGTTTGGGCAGTTTGGCGACGTGGACTAGCGCACAGATGCAGAGCATTCTAGTCTCTACTCATAAAGAAAATATCAAGTATATTGCTCAACGCTTTCCTATGGATGTTGAGATCTACGGCGAAATGGTGCCGATAACCCAAGGGGCGCAAAGAGCAATTGATAGCCTCTCTACACCAGATAAATTAATCTGGATTAAGGACAAAAAAAATCAGATAATTGCTAAGTCTCAAACTTTAAATCAGGTAGAAATGGGTCAAACCTTACTATCAGTTAAAGACGTGCCTTTGATTCCTCAAGTTAGGGATGTGAAAGGGACTTACTGGCTAATGTGTGCCACTCCTCTGAAGGTAAAAAATGAAAATTTAGGTCGAGTTTATCTAGCTCATAATATTACTCAGGATCAGTACATGTTTATTAATCTGATCCGTAGTTTGGCGATCGCCACTATCATTTTAATTGGGCTGATGACGGGCATTATTGCCTTATATATTCATCGTTCGATGCGTCCTCTAAAACGGATTAGTCAGCTAACTTCAACTATCTCAGCAGATAAGCTAGACCAGGCTCACATTCATTTGGATCGAGCGCCTACCGAAGTCAAAGAGTTAGCCGAAACTGTCGATCTCATGTTAGTCAGACTATCAGACTCCTGGGAGCATCAGCGGGAATTACTCAGCAACGTCTCCCACGAGCTACGCACCCCCTTAACCATCATTTCGGGCTACATTCAGAGTACTCTACGGCGGGGAAGCAACCTCTCAGAAATGCAGACCGAAGCCCTAACTACTGCCGCATCCGAAGCAGATCGGACAGTGCAGCTTTTGCAAGATTTGCTAGATCTGGCACGATTGGATAACGACCAGATGCAGTTCAAAAATGAGAATATTTTGCTCAATGATCTGATTGAGCTAGTAGCAGGAATGGCAAAGCAATACGACGATCGAAAGATCTCTTTAGAATTAACTGAAGATTTAATCGCCATTAAAGCCGACAATCATCGTTTAAAGCAAGTTTTGCTCAATCTGATCGATAATGCCATCAAATATTCCGAACCAGGTACACCAGTTACCCTCAAGTTAGCCTCTGTTGATAATCAGGCGCAAATTCAAGTGTGCGATCGTGGTGTCGGGATTCCCCTTCAGCAGCAAGGACGCATCTTTGAACGCTTTTTCCGCGTTGATGAATCTCGCAACCGTATCGGCGGCACAGGCTTAGGACTATCCATTGTCAAAACTCTTGTCGAAGGCATGGGCGGCACTATCTCAGTACTTTCAGAACCCAACAAGGGCAGTGTTTTTACCCTTACCTTTCCTATCTTCAGTTATTGAGATCTC
Organism: Cyanobacteria bacterium J06648_1; assembly: GCA_039817275.1. Classification (GTDB taxonomy): domain Bacteria; phylum Cyanobacteriota; class Cyanobacteriia; order Cyanobacteriales; family Xenococcaceae; genus Waterburya. The sequence goes on from JBCBWB010000002.1 coordinate 26,231, forward strand.
TGAGATGTCTGTCATCTTATGCCATTTCAAATGCAGGTTTTGTTGCTCAATCAGAATTTACAGATGAAGTTGTTGATACTTTTTTATTTATAGCTTGTCATATATAAGCGACAAAACAACAGTAAAATCGTTGCATGGAAAACCGATAATGGAAAATCTAAAAATACGTTACCGTAGACGGAGACTGTCCTTTTGACAAATGGTTCAATAAGCTTAATTCAAACTTACAGGCTAAAATTGATATTCGATTTGACCGAGTGCGTTTGGGTAATTTTGGGGATAGAAAGAGTCTCGAAGGAGAAATTTCCGAGTTTCGATTTCACTTTGGTGCAGGTTATCGTATCTATTTCGGACTTTCTGGCAATCAAATAGTGCTTCTGCTGGCAGGTGGCTCAAAGAAAACCCAGAAGAAAGACATCAAAATAGCTCGTCGTCTCTGGAAAGCATATCAACAAGAACAAAGAGAAACTTAATTATGCCAACTAAAGATTATCAAATCGATTTACTCAAACGGCTAGCTAATACAGAGTATGCAGCCAAATATCTAAAAGCAGCATTTGATGAAACTCTCACTGATGGGAACAAGGCAGCCTTTCTATTGGCTTTAAAGAATGTAGTTGAAGCGACTGGAGCGATGCAAACAGTGGCGAATGAAGCTCATATTTCGCGCCAACATTTGTATCGAATACTTAGTGAAGAAGGAAATCCGACTCTAGAAACACTAACCTCTGTACTTTAGGCAGTGGGAGTAACGATTGATTTTCAGCCTTTGGTTCGATAGATCTGAGGGTAAAATGCTCAGGGCGATCTTAGACAAATTGCGATCGCGGCGTAGGTATTCCCCTCCAGCAGCAGGGACGTATAGTTAAAAGATTCTTTCGCGTAGAGGAATCTAGCAACCTCATAGGTGGCAAAGGTTTAGGGCTATCGATTGTCAAAAATTTAGTCGAAGGCATGAGTGGTACTATTTCAGTACTTTCCGAACCCCACAAGGGCAGTGTTTTTACCCTTACTTTTCCTATCTATAGCTATTGAGATCTCTCACTACCTGATTTGATAGCTGATTGAGACAAGAGTTCGATTCAGTAGTTTGGTGTGAATTATCTTCTTTACTATTAGACGATTTTAAGCTTTTAGCTGCGCCTAACATAGCTTGGCAAGTTGTCTATTAATTCGTTTAAAGGACGCTATTGTCTACAATTAGCCTGAATACGATTTTATAAACACCTTCTTACTGTGTTTGTGAGATGTCCACTAATTCATAAATTATCGGACAGTTAAGCTTAACCGTATTTTCCCTCTTATCAAATTATCATTTCAGTAAATAAACTCTAGGTAGTATTGCAATACTACGTTTAATTTATAAATACAAATTAATACAGAAGAAAAATAGTGAAAAGTTGGCAAAGAGTAATTTTACTAGGATTTTCAACTCTTTTTATTACTGCTTGTAATAATATAATATCCTCGAAAAAAGCTTATCAAATATCAGATAAAAGTGTTGCTGGAAAATCTTCTGGGCAGACTGTAAATCTGAATTCTGGTTCTGCTGAGGCTTTGAAAATACAAGGCTTATCATTAGCTACTTCTGGTAAATACAAAGAAGCTTATATATTCTTGGATAAGGCTTTAGCTCTTGACTCCAAATTTATCTTTGATTGGAAAAAAATAGGTCTTAAACTAAAAAATAGAGAAGATTATGAATTGTCAGTTAAATATCTAAAAAAGGCTGTAGATACTAGCCCAAATCAAGCTGATGCCTGGTTCTACTTGGGACACTCGTTCGCCATGTTAGGAGAATATGAAGATGCTTTAGCCTCCTATGACAAAGCAATTGAGCTTGCTCCAGATAATGTTAATGTTTTGATAAATCGAGGTATCTCTCTGAATAGATTAGGACAGTATGAAGATGCTCTCATCTCTTATGATAAAGTAATCGAACTGGATTCAGATAATTTTAATGCTTGGGGGAATAGGGGCAACTCTCTCGACAAGCTAGGAAAATATGAAGATGCTTTAGCCTCCCATGACAAAGCAATTGAGCTAGATCCAAATAATTTTAATGCTTGGGGGAATAGAGGCAACTCTCTCAACAAGCTAGGAGAATATGAAGATGCTTTAGCCTCTCATGATAAAGCAATTGAGCTTAATCCGAACTATACTAAGGCTTGGAGTAACAGGGGCAACTCTCTCCACGGCTTAGGAAGATATGAAGATGCTTTAGCCTCCTATGGCAAAGCGATTGAGCTTGATCCGAACTATACTCATGCTTGGAGTAATAGAAGCAATTCTCTTCACGAGTTAGGAAGACATGAAGATGCTTTAGCATCGTGTGACAAAGCGATTGAACTTGATTCGGATAATGCTAAAGCTTGGAATAATAGGGCGATTTCTCTCCAAGAGTTAGGAAGAGATAGAGATGCTCTAGCTTCTTATAACAAAGCGATTGAGCTAAATCCCAATTATGATTTGGCAATTTTAAATCGTGGGAAGTTGCTAGCAAAATGATTTAGTAAAATACCACCACTCATATTGTAGAATTCGTTCTTTCTCAGATTTTGGGTAATTGAATCTGAAGATCCGATAATTCCGTTTTTCGGCATCAGGCGCTTAACTACCGATAGTTCCCCTTATTGGCGACAAGAGCGATCGCAACTTCCTAACTTAAATAAGGCGATCGCCCTTTGAGAAGCATTGAGTACAAGTACGAAGGGTAATTATCTGTTCAGAAGAGTCTATTATTAATGGGTACAACCTGAAGTAACAAAATATAGTAGTAGAACCTTCAGATAGCCTGTATATAGTTCTTAACTAATGGTGGTAGGTAGAACAGAATGAGTCAGTTCCCTCAAGATGCGCCAAAAATTGACGATCGGGAAATTAGAGAGGTAGTTGATATGCTATCCAAGATCTCCTCGCGATCGCCAGAAGAGGTTAAGCCTTATTTAGATGAGCTGCTTTCTCGTCTCAGTCGAGAGCCATCCACCCACGATCGGCATTTCTTCAATACCGCTACAGATGACGAGTGGCTCGCATCATTTAAGGAATGGTCACAAAGTCATAAATCACAAAATCTACCCGTGTTGAGTGATGAAGCAATGAGCCGAGATAATATTTATAACCAGCGCGGTTAATGGGATACCTAGTAGATACTAACGTCCTACTCCGCACCTTGATTACTGACGATCCGCAATACCAAGTTACGACTGAGGCAATAGCGATCTTGAGAAGGTCGAGAGAGCAATTATTTATTGCTCCACAAAATTTAATTGAGCTGTGGAGTGTCGCAACCCGTCCTAGTGATAAAAATGGCTTGGGTCTTTCTCCTGCCGAAGTTCAGTCAGAAGTCACCAGACTAAAACAGTTATTTATTTTGCTGCCTGACCACGACCGTACATTTGGAGAGTGGGAAAGACTAGTTTCTACTTATCAAATTAAAGGTACAAAGGTTCATGATACTCGTTTGGTGGCGTTTATGCTGATTCATGAGTTGAGCCACATAGTTACTTTTAATGTGAAGGATTTTCGGCGTTTTAGTGGAGAGATTACTGCCAGGAGTCCCCAGGATATTACCGAAAGGGGCTAATTATAAATATATCAGTGTCTCTACACGCCTAAAATTTTGTTTCGTTTCTGCGATCGCTCTAGGTCGAGCAACAAGCGCGATCGCAACTTCCTGACTTAAATAAGAAATAAGACGATCGCTCTACAGGAAGCATTAAAAACCAGAAAAATTACAATGCTCCTGCTGCGGTTTTATCGATGATGCTACCGTCGCTGAGGTGAGTAGTAATATTAATCGCCTGTAGTACTGGCTTACCTGCCGCACCCTGGGGATAATCAATGACGCTGACGGCGCAGTTACCCTGTTTTATATTCCAAAAGTTTTCTGGTTTGAGACCAAGGAGATAGCAAATAATCACCTTATTAATTGCGTCATGTGCCACAACCAGCCCTGTGACAGGGGTTTCGGTATTGCTATATTCGGCGACAATCTTATTCCAGGCGGCAACTCCACGATCCCATACCTGCTGAAGATTTTCTCCTTCGGGCATTTGGACAGTTTCTGGCTTGTCTTTCCACTGTTGCAGCAGTTCGCCATATTCTGCCTGAATTTCTGTTTCTAGCATCCCTTCCCATAGACCGTGACAGATTTCTATCAATTCTGAGGTAGTGGTTAATTCCACTCCTGGGTGCTGTTCGAGAATGATTTCGGCAGTTTCTTTGGGTCGCATCATCGAACTAGATACGGCAAAGTCGATCGCCACATCTTTGAGAAACGTGCTGGCTTTGCGTCCTTGCGATCGCCCATTATCATTTAAGGGAATATCTCTAATACCCTGGAAACGGGATTCTTTATTCCAGTTAGTTTCGCCGTGACGCACCAACAGCAAACGAGGTCCAGAATGAGGAGGACGTACTGGAGGAATTGCCATACCCATGTGGGAAGTTTGGTTGAGAGATTCTAGCTGGACTGGTTCGCCAAAGCTGCCCGTGAAGTTGAGGATATTGATACAGCAGTTGGACTGTTGAATCGAGTGATAGCGATCAACACTCATACCAATGGCGCTCATAATTAAGCAGCGATTGATGCCGTTGTGAGCCGCGATCAAAATCGTTTTTCCCTGATATTGGGCGATCGCTTCTCGCCAAAAGTCCTGTGCCTGTTGAAATAAAGCCCGCACTGGATAGTAATCTTGACCATCGACGACCATCTCGAAGTCTTGAGGATTTGTCTTCCACTGTTGGTAGTCTTGAGCAAACTGGGAGATGACCTGGTCTTTTTTCATTTCTTCCCATAAGGGCAGATCGATTTCCATGAGCTGATCTGTCGGCTGTAGGGCTGGCGCGTCGCTCAAGTGCTGATGAATTATTTTGGCAGTTTGGTGGGCGCGCTGGAGAGGGCTGCAATAAAAAACGTCTATTTTTAGATCCCCTAGAGCCTTTCCTACCTGCTGGGCATCGCTAATTCCTTTGTCAGTCAAAACAGATTTATCGCAACGACCCTGTATGATTTTTTGGGCGTTATAGGTGCTTTGTCCATGACGAACGATGATTACGCGAGTAGCCAAGCTTTTTTCCTCTCAATAAAATTCACTTCAGTATTGTATCCATAATTGAGGAAATATATTGCTTGTATTTTTTGCGGCTGGCTATGGGTTGATTCAGGACTCTATGAAGGGTAAAACGTTGATTACTATTCGGGGAAAAGGGATAATACCATTTAGGTATAAAAAATAACTAGACAAATGTTAAGTCGGTACGAGGAGCGTCGATGACGATCAAACGAGCAATCTTAGCTTTATTAACTATTTTAGCGATCGTCCAAATTGGATCTTCTTTAAAAAATAGTCTTTCTCAACCCCAAATCCAGAGTCGTTTGGAGCTATACCAGACTAATCTGGTGCTTCAGGTTGCTGAGTTTAAGTCCAGTCCGACAGACGATTTCGAGCTTAACGATGCGGTTAGCTCTTTGATCGGACAAGATCCTTATGCTGCCGCCAGCAAGAAGTATCAGCAGGTTCGAGCGGAAACCGTAACTAGTCGCGAGACTTTTGCATCTCAGCTACAGCAGCTCGATCAATCTGAATCTGAGACAATTGAGGTCGCCAATAGTACGGGCAATGTTGCTTTGAAAGGGCAACTGCAACAGGAAATAGCTGAGTTAGACCGCTTCACTGATGAACTAGATCTCAAGCAAGGAATTTTATTAGGAGTACAGGAGAAAACGGCAGCCGCAGTTGATACTTGGCAGCAGTTAATTGATCGTCTGGACAATCCTCAAAGTCCTGATGTTCAGACCGCAACTGCACTACAGCAGGTCTGGCAGGGTCAAACTAACCAGTTATCTCCAGCCGAATTTACTGCGATCGCCGATAATTTGTCTGGCTGGTTTCGCTACCAAGCTCTCGCCCAATATGATCGAGCCAACAATCTAGGTTCAGATTTGGCTTTACTGGAGTCTGAAGCATCCCAGGTGGCAGCCAGCTCAATCTTCAAGCTAGCCTTGGTCAGCGGTATTCCCGTGTTTGGGGGCATTGGCGGAGTAATTTTACTGCTTGCTTTAATTATTCAGCGATTGCTTAAGCCAGAGAAAGCGATAATTGCCTCCAATAGTCAGACAACCTGGGATACACCTTGGGACTGGGAAGTTACTTGGCAGGTCTTAATTGTTGGCTTTTTCTTTGTGGGTCAATTCCTCTTGCCCATCATCATTAGCCTGTCTGGCATCAATCCTGGCAACTCTCCTTTAAGGATTAAGGCTTTTTATGTTTTGGGAACCTATATTTTGATGGCGGTGGGTGGCATCTCAGTTTTGTACCTATCGCTCAAATCTTACTTTCCTCTACCTCAAGACTGGTTCAAATTTAAACTAACGGGGAACTGGTTCCTTTGGGGTTTTGGTGGTTATCTGGTAGCTGTTCCTTTAGTACTTCTGGTTTCGGCGCTCAACCAGCAGATTTGGCACGGACAGGGAGGTAGTAACCCGCTGCTATTTTTGGCTTTACAGGCTCAAGACAAAGTGGCTCTAGCAATATTTTTTAGTACAGCCTCGATTGCCGCGCCTTTATTTGAAGAAATCATGTTTCGGGGATTTCTTCTACCGTCATTGACACGATATACTTCCATCAATGGTGCAATCGTTATCAGCGGTTTCATCTTTGCGGTGGCTCACCTGAGTCTATCTGAGGTTTTGCCTCTGGCGACTTTGGGTATAGTTTTAGGATTTGTCTATACGCGATCGCGTAATCTGCTGGCACCGATGCTGCTGCACTGTCTTTGGAACAGCGGCACATTGCTAAGTTTATTCGTGTTGGGTAGCGGAGTCTAAGCTCAAATGTAGAGCTAAACATGAACGATTTTGACCATGGGAGCAACGATTTCACCAAATCAATATTTTTATGGAGTTGTAATTCATTTAACATTGATTGTGGACATAACAGGAGATCGGCCTGCTGTGGCAATCAATTTGAGAAGTAAATAATTTGCATATGAGAAGTAGCCTAATTACAATTGTCGTCTGTTGCTCAATCCCTGGTATGGCGCTGTCTGTTCGGTCAACAGAACTCCCCCCCAGCAGGGAGCAAACCCAGACTGAGCAACAAAAACCTCAAACCACCAAGAAAGAAAGTGATTCAGAGACTCTAGACTTTTCAGGAACAGGTCGCCCAGGACAGCAAACCGCAGGAGAGAGCCGTGGTAGCTGCACCAATGCGGCTCAACCCATTATGGCAATGTTGCCCGAATCTAATTCAGGTAAGACAGTTCTTGGTCATCCGCAATTTTGGGTCTATTTTCCCGAATCAGTAGTTCAAAATACCGAGGTGGAATTTGTAATTCAAGACGAATCTCGACAGGATATTTGGCGATCGCGATCTCCGCTGAATTCCGCATCAGCTTATCAAAGCTTCGGTATGCCCAAAACGGCAGCGCCTCTAGAAGTAGGAAACTGGTATCGTTGGTATGTCAAGCTCTACTGCAAAAATCGTTTGGCTTCTACCCAGTATGTTCAGGGTTGGGTCAATAGAGTACCTCTATCTGCCAAACTACACCTCGAACTTCAACAAAAACCCCAAGATCATTTGGTTTATGGCAACCACCGCATCTGGTATGAGGCGATCGATCTTTTATTACGTTCTTATCATAGCGATCCAAAAAGTTTGGCTTTGGAGCAGGATTGGCAGAAAATGGTAGAAGCCAAAGGGGTACACCTGCACCATCTTCCCAGTGTTGGCGGCGAAAGGATCTCTCAGCAGTAGATCAATAATTTTGGTACTACTACAAAATTAATACTTAATATTTCTAACTTAATATTTCTAATTTAATTCCTCTTAGATTTACAGCTAACGTTAATTAGATAAAAGTATCCTCATGGAAAATATTCCTGAATCTGTTGAAATTAACAATCACCCAAAACGCCAGATCACAATAGCAACCATCTTTCGCCTGGGTTTATTCAATATGGGACTCGGCATCATGGCGGTGTTGACTCTGGCGGTATTGAATCGTGTCATGATCAGTGAGCTGGGCATTCCTGGCAGCATTACGGGAGGGATACTGGCAACTTCTCTCTTTGTCTCCCCTGCCAGAGTCTGGTTTGGACAATTATCTGATCGCCAGCCTCTGTTTGGTAAACATCGCACTAGTTATGTGTTGATCGGCACAGCTATTTTTGGTCTGACTGTGTTTTCCGCAGTCCAGGCTGTATGGCAGCTAGGGGCGGCAGTTGAAGCTAGTGGCGGTTGGCAGTGGAATAATCAGACTCTGGGCTGGAGTGCTTTGTTGAGTTTGCTCATGGCGATATATGGCTTGGCAGTTAGCTTCAGTTCTACCCCCTTTACGGCTCTACTGGTAGATATTACAGAAGAGTCAAGACGCTCAAAATTGATTGCGATCGTCTGGTCGATGTTGATGGTGGGAATCGTAATTGGTGGTGTAACAGGCAGTATTGTTTTCAAACAGATTGAGGCAGGAGGAGTGGTAGCGGGGGACATTCCCCTCGAAGTTTTACAGCCACCAATCAATAGCGTATTTAGCTTTGTTCCCTTCCTGGTGGTTGGTTTGGCAGTGATTGCCACCTGGGGAGTAGAACACAAATATTCTCGGTTCAAACGGGATTTTACCAGCGATCGCGATGATAATATTACCCTTGGTCGAGCGCTCAAAATATTGACCACTAGCCGTCAAACGGGCATCTTTTTTAGCTTTCTATCTCTGCTTACTATTGGCTTATTTATGCAGGAAGCCGTATTGGAACCCTATGGCGGAGAAGTGTTTGGCATGAGTATCGGTGAGACGACTCAGCTTAATGCTTTTTGGGGTATTGGTATTTTGATTGGTTACAGCTTTACAGGCTTTAAGATTATTCCCGCTTTGGGTAAAAAGTTAACCACTAAAATTGGCTGTATTTTAGTAGCCTGCTGTTTTAGCATAATTGTGGCGGCGGGCTTTACTCAAGAACCAAGAATGCTGCAATCGGCAATGGTGCTATTTGGCGTTGCCGCGGGAATTGCAACCGTAGGTGGAATTAGTCTGATGTTAGATCTGACTGCCGCCAAAACCGCAGGTACTTTTATCGGTGCTTGGGGATTGGCTCAGGCAATGTCGAGGGGGATAGCGACTTTTATCGGCGGCGTAATTTTAGATATCGGCAAGAGTATTTTTGAGCTTCCCTTGCTTGCCTATAGTTTGGTATTTGCCATTCAAGCGGTGGGGGTGATTTTGGCGATCGCCATTTTGGAGCGAGTAGACGTGAAGGAGTTTCAAGAGAATACGAATAAAGCCCTGACAACGATCCTGGAAGGGGAGTTAGATGGATAATTGCTAAGGTAATGGAGAGATAAATCCTACCTGATCTCTACTCTTTTAGAACAGCGATACACCGCGATGCAGATTAACAAACGGTGATACATCGAATTCTTGGGGAAACAAATTGGCGAGGAAGAAATCTAAGGTTGTAGATTTGAGAAATCCCTGCAATACAGCAACAGTGCCAAAGCGGACACCAGAAATTTTTTGTTGCGCCAACACAAATTCTACCTGTTGGTGATCGAGGATTGCTGCCTGTTGTAAATAATATCCCAAGGCATTCTTTTCTGATTCGATTACTGCTCTTGTCCAGTCTTGAGCGAAAAAATCAGCCGTCGTGGATTTGATAAATTCTTTTTGAGCGAGAATTTCACCAAGCTTGAGATCGGGATATTGCAATTTATCCTGTAACGCAGCCTCAATCTGCCAAGGGGAAATCAAATCTGCCTCCTGTAGAGTTTCTCCCAGCAATTTGGTTTGCACTGCCAGCAGGCGAGTGATATCGGTACTAGATTTTGCACTCAAGCGACGGAATTTCATTATCGATAATAACTGTAAGTATTTAAACTTAGGACTTTTTGAATAGCGGTTTTTCCTTTCCCTAATTTAGGAGTTTTTATCACAGAAGAGTGTGATCTGTGGGGTAGAAAAAATTGAGCCAGCAAAATTAAGTAAAAAAAGCGATCGCTCTCATCTTGCTTTCAGAATAGTTTGAAACAATTAAGGCAGATATTTGAGAATTCAAACTTGTAAGAGATTTATCCTACGACAGGCAAAAAAAACAATGACTAAAAAAAAATATTTGCTCACGGCTTCTTTAATACTTCTTTCGGCAACTCAATTTGCCGCTTTTACGCCCCAGGCGTTTGCCCAAGTAGAGGCTAAACGCATTAGCGATTTTGGTCTGGACAGCAAAATGGAAATTAATAGTAGATTTAATTTTGCGGAATTAGAAGTTAATCAACAGCAAAAAGATGCATGGTCAAATGAACTATTCAACGACGATACTTCTATCACAATGAAGCTAGAAAATCTGCAAACAATTAGATTGTCGGAAGAGGAGCTTAAAAATAACGATTATGATGACGGAATTGAAGTAATCAGTTTTTAAAACAGTTCTTAAACATAGTTCTTAAGATAGTTTTGGAGCGTTGCTGAGTTGAGAGAGAAATGGCTTTGCAAACGATAATATTTCTCCAGTATTGGTTATGCTCAATATTAATGGGGCGTTAGATCTCGGGGTGATTGTGAGGGGCGATACAGCCATCGGGCAGCAAAGCAATAGAAAGGAAAATTGAATAGTGCTTAACTCGCACGCGCTGGGCAAAAGTCTGCTGCAAATCGATTATGTCATGAATTTTGACGGGGATAACGCCGTTTGGCGCAAATGCCCACCAGCTGCCGTCTTGATAAAAGCGGTCGCTGTAGCCCTGTTGTTCGCACCATCTTTGGCAGACAGCCCCCTCAGCATCTCGAAGATTAGGATAAATAATTGCTGAATCTAATACGTTCATCTATCGCTTCCTATTTATAGACTGAACAGAAGCCACCACAAACAGCAAGAGTCTTGCTCAATGTCTACAGCCAGTCTGATCTATACCTAGTATTCAATTTACATATTGATGTTTTTGAAGACTTTTAGATAGATTATTAATTTGTAAATTAAATATTTGATTTGCAATATAAAACCAAATTGCACTTGTTCAAATCTTGTTGCGGTAGCAAAGAAATAAGATTCAGCTAAACTCTGGACAATAACTTTAGAAGAGAAAATCATCAAGAGCGAAAAATTTCTTGATACTCTGGGATATCACCTGTAAGGCAGATCTTTGTTGGCTTGAATTTAATTATGGTTATAATAACCAATCACAATCTAGCATGCTCATGAAAAGCGATCGCCTGTCTTTGCTCAAGCTTAATCTCCGCAATCACAACATCTACCAGCGCAAAACTGCTTTGGATGAGCTGACAAATTTATCTCCTGCGATCGCTTTGCCAATTTTACAAGAGTTAAGAGAGTCGCCAGACTTTGCTTTACGTCGTCTGGCTATGATGGGACTGGGAAATCAGATAACCGAGGATTCTTTTCAGTTACTGATCCAAACCTTGGCTACAGAACAAGATGCTAATGTTCTGGCTGAAGCTGCCAACTCATTATTCGCATTCGGCGATCGGGCGATTGAACCTTTACAGCAATTATTTGTTAATTCTGATAACTGGCTAGTTCGACAAACGATAATCTCAATTTTACTCGACAGTAAAAATCCTGGGATGTTGTTTCAGGTGGTCAAATTGGCTTTAGTTGATCAGGATCAAACTACTAAAGAAACGGCAATTTTGGCTTTGGGTCAACTACTAAAGACAGATTTAAAGTCAGAGGCACTAGAGATTTTGAAAACTTTATCAGCAGCACAATACTGGCGTACTCGATGGCGTACGGCGATCGCCTTGGCAGCTTCTTCAGATCCTCAAGCCAGGAAGATATTGAGTAAGTTACAGTCTGATGAAAATTATCGAGTTGTGGCTGCGGCATTAGAACAGCCTAAGTGATTATCTTGGTGTTGCTCTAACCTTAGTAAAATAATCAAAGTTTTTATTCGAGCAAACATACGCTGATGAGGTGCTTTGCCAGAAAATTGCTTGAGTCGCTCACAAATTGCAGTGCAGTCTAATCAGTAGCTCAATCACATTTAAATAACTACTGTTGCTCTATTGGTAAATTAATTTAAACTTGTAATCAATTAAACATAATTTATAGCCTCGTCAGAAAAAGTAAAAATAACTGCTTCAAAGCTTACAAATAATTAATGATCTAAACTTTCACATAACTACAAAAGCAAAATGTCTATAATAAAGATACTGTAGATGTTATCTGTCCAAATTTGTAATATGAACCAGCAAAAGCAAGAGGTCGATCCTGGAGTTGCCTACATTCTTTGGGCATTTGGCTTAATGGGATTTTGTGGTATCCATCGTTTTTACTCAGGCAAAATTACTAGTGGTTTAATCTACTTTTTGACCCTCGGCTTTTTTGGTGTTGGTCAATTTGTTGATCTGTTTTTAATTCCTGGTATGACCAAAGAGAGAAACATGCGCTTGCTATATCAGGCAACGGTTGAAGCGCGGAACAATAGTCCTCAAGTAACCCTAGTTAAGGAAGAGACTCAACCAAAAAAGACAGACCCGATGCTGATTTTGCTGAGAGCCGCTGCCGCCCACAACAACTCTCTCTCTATTGGGCAGGCAATGCTAGCCACAGAATTACCCATAGATGAGGTAGAAGGATTACTCAACAAGGCACTAAAGCAAGGTCTGGCTTATATTGACAACGATGACCAAACTGGTGCTGTCAGATATCATTTTGATGTTTAAGCATTAATATTTGGCGGTTGTAATTGAACCTAAGATCAGTTTCTCTAGGTTTAAAAGCCTGGGGACTAGAGATAAAGCTTCATTATCTAGATCTGATAAATTATTTTGTCCATCTACTTATTTGACAAAATTGAATTGGGATCAAAACCGTTCGTGCCAACCAAGCCAAGTTTTTTACAATCGCCGAGCATAGTATGTTAATATTGTTTGGCAAATCTGGGTCATTAGCTCAACTGGATAGAGCAACGCCCTTCTAAGGCGTAGGTTTCAGGTTCGAGTCCTGAATGGCCTGCTTTTTACAGTTAACGAGGAACAGTTAACAGTCAACAGTCCCGTCAAGCGGGATGATATCAACAGAGTTTAACAATTGCTGCTGTTCTGTAAATATGTCTAATGTTTGGAACGTGTTTGAGCCTTTTCTTTAAACGTTTTTTTGCTCAGAAATAAGCTACTAACGTGTAGGCACATCTGATAACTGTTCGTGGTCGTGTAATCCTTCAGGATACTGTTGACTGTTCACTGCTCACTGCTCATTGTTCACTGATAATTGTTTACTGTTGACGAAGTTTATCTAAAACGCTTAGGTCTTCCATAGTAGAGATATCTCCTGCGACTTCTTCTCCCGCGGCTAAGTTACGCAAGAAACGGCGGATAATCTTACCCGATCGCGTCTTGGGTAGAGCGTCGGTAAAGCGAATCTCTCCTGGTCGAGCGATCGCACCAATTTCTTTAACAACATGCTGCTTTAACTCTTGGTTTAGCTCATCGCTAGGATTATGAGTTCCATTCAAAATGACGAAAGCATAGACATCTTCCCCCTTGACTTCATCGGGACGAGATACTACCGCTGCCTCGGCTACTGCTGGATGGGATACTAGAGCTGATTCCACTTCCATCGTCCCCAAACGGTGTCCTGAGATGTTCATCACATCGTCAACCCTACCCATGACCCAAAAATAGCCATCTTCGTCTTTACGCGCGCCATCCCCTGCAAAATAGAGGTATTTACCGTCTTTAGGGGGAATATGCTCCCAATAGGTTTTACGAAAGCGATCGTCATTTTTATAGACGGTACGCATCATACTGGGCCAGGGATGTTTAATCACCAAGTAGCCACCTTGGTTGGCGCCGACAGGATTGCCGCCAAGATCCACTACGTCGGCAATAATGCCAGGAAAGGGAAGGGTTGCCGAGCCAGGTTTGGTTGGGGTTGCCCCAGGTAGAGGAGTGAGCATAAAACCTCCTGTTTCGGTTTGCCACCAGGTATCAACGATGGGACAGCGTTCGCCACCAATAACTTGGTGATACCAGATCCAGGCTTCGGGATTGATTGGTTCCCCTACCGTCCCCAGAATGCGTAAAGATGATAGGTCACGACCATTGGGGTGTTCATCACCCATCTTGATAAAGGCGCGGATGGCAGTTGGAGCAGTATAAAAGATAGTTACGCCATATTTTTGCACCACATCCCAGAAGCAGCCTGGGTTAAAAGGACGAGGTGCGCCCTCATACATTACCGTAGTCGCACCATTGGATAGGGGCCCATAAACAATATAGCTATGTCCCGTAATCCAGCCCACATCGGCAGTACACCAGTAGACATCATCGTCTTTGATATCGAACGTCCACTTAAAGGTCATGTGGGTGTAGAGATTATAGCCTCCCGTCGTATGCACTACTCCTTTGGGCTTACCCGTTGTGCCGCTAGTGTAGAGAATAAACAGCAGGTCTTCACTATCCATGGGTTCGGCAGGACAGTTGGTGCTGGCTTCTGCCTTGAAATCGTGCCACCAATGATCTCGCCCTGGCTGCATAGTGATTTTTTGCTTAGTGCGCTGGACTACTAAAACATTGGTGACGCTGGGGACATCTTCGGCGATCGCCGCATCAACGGCATCCTTGAGGGGGACAATCTTATCTTTACGCCAGCCACCGTCAGCAGTAATGACTAACTTGGCTTCAGCATCCTGAAGGCGAGATTTTAAGGCCTCGGCACTAAAGCCGCCAAACACAACGCTATGAGCCGCCCCGATTCTGGCACAGGCAAGCATAGCGATCGCCGCTTCGGGAATCATCGGCATATAAATACCCACGCGATCGCCTTTTTTTACTCCTAGCTGCTTAATAACGTTTGCCATCTGACAAACTTCTTGATGGAGTTCGGCATAGGTAAAGATGCGGGAGTCTCCTGGTTCCCCCTCCCAAACTAGGGCGGGTTTATCTTTACGGTGAGTGGTTAAATGGCGATCGAGACAGTTGTATGAGATGTTAATCTTGCCATCAACAAACCACTTCGCGAAGGGTGGTTGCCAATCTAAAGTCTTGCTCCATTTCTCGAACCAATGCAGTTCCTTTTCAGCTAACTTTGCCCAAAAGCCTGTCGGATCTTGAGCTGCTAGATTATAGAGCTTTTGGTATTCCGCCATGCTTCTAACGGCAGCGCGATCGGCAAACTCTTGGGGCGGATTAAATACTCTTTTTTCTTGCAGGATTGATTCTATATTTGTTTCTGACATAGTTACTTATAACCACAGGCTGTTCTACAGTTATTTGTAACGTTGATCGCGTCAGAATGATTTTAATATTTGCAAAGTGGTTCGATCTTCTTTGGTTAATTTAAAGTATTTTATTTGTCACCATAATTTATCGGCATAGTTATTTGTAATTGTCTATTGAGTGCGACTGCATAATATAGGTTTAATTAATAATCGGACTGGTCGAATCAAATAATATAGAAAGTGTATGGATGAGGGTAGGGGTAAAAAATTCCAGTCTTCTTGCTTGGGTACGAAAACAAGACAGAGTATGAATCTCAGCCTATCTCGCGCTCTCTCTCGGCATTTTAAGATAAACAGGTAAATATTAAACGATGCTTCTACATCTGCTAGGCGACTTTTAACCTGTTGGGCTAATCGCTGTGCCTGACGCTCTCCCTGAAGCCGCTGCTGAATATTTTGGGGTAGGGGAGCATCTAGTAAATCATGAGCTAAAGTTAGACCTAAACTTAGCATTCTCAAACAACCCCAGTCAGCCGCGCGTCCGTACACCTGTGACCAGTTGAGTTGAGGAGTAGCGCGAATCAGTTCTGCCACATCGCAAATCCACTGAAGCCTAAACCAGCCGTGTTTTGAAGCATGAGTACAAAGATAAATGATTAAATCTTCGTAGCAAAAAGTTGGTATCATTGCCTCTTTTATCTCGACATAGATTCGGCGCTGCCACAGTTGTTCAAAGCTGACGGGAAAAGAAAAAGAAGAGTTGAATAGTTCCCAGTGTAGCTCTAAAGCAATATCTCGCTGGCGATCAATTATGTCTAAAGACTTTTGGTAACTCAGAGATTCATGAAACAGCGGAAATTCTAAATAAGGTCTAGCTTCGGCTTGGATTATTTGCTTTGCTGGCGGATATTCCAACTTTTGCAAAATATGCAGGGTGCCTGATAGATTTTTTTCTTCGATTAGAAAATCGATATCGCCAAATGTTCTTAGTGCCAAGTTGCTGTAGATTGAAGCGGCAAAAATAGACCCTTTAAACGGTAACAGGTTAATATCGTTTTCTCGACAGATAGTGGCTATTTTAACCAGCTCTTTACTGTAGGTTAAGCTCCTAAAGGCATTACGTAGAAAGTAACTGGAAAATTTATCCAGACTTTCGGGCGGCAAGCCTAAATCTATTTGTTTGAGAGAATTATAGACCAGCGGAACTACTGCATGAGCATAGCTAAGATCGAATACGTAATTCCAGTCAACACCTTGCTTGACTATAAACTCAACTTTGCTCTTTAACTCTAAATCTATTTTGGTTCTTGCACAGTATAGTAAGAGGTTTAATTCATTAATGTGTGATTTTTCTGATCGCTTTTCCAATTGATTCCTGAAAGATTTGTAAACTGCATAGTTTCTGGTGTAATACTCTCTAACAATTATTTCTCGGCTTTCATGAGGCTGTCTTTTACCAAACTTACTACAGAATCGAGTTCTGATAGTGCAAATTTACGCACAAGCTTGGATATAGGCACGTTATTTGATAACGTGGCACAGCGATCAAAATGGACTCGATCTAAGTTTTGAGTTCTTAAAGTTGTAACTGAACGAGTATGCCTAATTAATTCCACAAAGGCAGCCTGAACTCCAAGTAACTGAATATAATTCCGCTCTCCCTGTTCTAAAACATAAATCTGTTTTAAAGGCGCGACACGGCGATCAAAACTTTCACGAACTCGATGAATCTTTTTTTGCGTTAGGGGATGTAGAGGTGAGAGACTACCCCCCGACAAATTTGTTACCGACGCAGAATCATCACGCAGCTTAATTTCAGGAATACTAGGGATAACCATTATTTCCTGTGAATCTATCTTCAACGCCATCACGTCGTCGGTGAGAAATTTATAGCCTCGTGCCTGAAAAGCGGAACAAATCGTTGATTTTCCCGCCCCAGAATGACCTAAAAAAGCTACTGCCACATCATCAACAACAATACTGCTAGCATGCAGCACCAAAAAGTCTCTCTGCTGAAGCAAAACTGCCATTGCTGAGCCCAAAATGCAGTTACGTAGCGATTCTGGCGAAATTCCAGGAAAAGGCTCGACTACGATCAGCTTGCCATTGCTAATAAAGCTACGAACAAAATTAGGAATAATGCCAAATAACTGAGCATCTTGCTCATGATTTTTAAAATAATCGTCACAATCGTCAACTTTACCAAAGCTAACAACGACATCATGATCTACCGAGCTTTGATCAATAATTTTGTCGTTGAGCAAAGGCATTTCGGAAACAATATTTAGTCCATAAGCCTTACATAAATACATCGATTTGAAATAAGATTTTTGAAAAATCAAAAAAATGGTGTAGACATCATGAACTACACCATAGGTTGGTCATGCTACTAGCGAGTAAATTATTCAAAACAAATCATCCACGTTTGCGACATCTAGCTAATGTCTCGTCATCACAAAGAAGATGTTGGGAGCCGTCGCCGGGTTCACCACTTGCAGTATGAGAACCACCGAAAAAGAAATAATCTAAATCATCATGAGGCCCAGTTTGTAAAGTCATCGATTCGACAGTACCGTGGGTAATTAGCTTTGGTTGCTCAAATTTAGGTTTAATCATAGAGGGTAGTATAGGTGAATTGACTGTAATATAAACATACATTAGATTTACACTTGTGGGCAATAAGAAACATTAAATAACAATTAAAATTATTAATCTGGACTCTTTGCTTTAATATTTTTTTTCTTTTGCCACAATGCTAAAGAAAGGTAGGGCCACAACTTTTCAATCAAATTGCCGTTAAATTTCCCTGTAGCTTTGCTGTCTTCCCAAAGCTTGATGATTTGTTCTGATCTAACATAGTCGCTAAACTGTTCTACTTCCGATAGTATTGCCTGATCCAATAGCTCACTATCGTATTTGATTAAAGTTTTGATCATAGCTGGGGTAGATATCGATTTATCTCCCCGCCACTGGATCTCTACTGGAAGTATATTCTCCATGGCTCGGCGCAGAACCATTCGCGACCAGCCTCGATCTAGCTTCTGTTCTACAGGTAATGCCAAGCAATATTCAATCAATCTTTTATCCATAAAAGGGCAACGCCTTTCAATACTGAAGGCGGCAGTAAAGACATCCATCGCTTCTATTGCCATTAACAAAGAACCACTCGTAAGTCTAGATAGATGTTCCTCTTGTTCGCTAATGCTAAAGTCTTTTTTTTGCTCAATAGATTTTAGGCGTTCTGGTAAATTAATCCGCTGGGCAAACTCAGGATTTATCATTGCTAAATTTTCAGTCCCTTCGTTCGTATAAGATTTGCCATAGCGTATTTTGCGCCACCCTTGTTTCACAAATTCTGGAACTAATGGTTTTAAGAGGCAATCGATCAATAGTTTTTGAGGAGTTGTATTTATTTTTGGGCTAATTTGCCTAATACCGTTAATTAAAGCGAGCCATTTCCCCTGCCGAGCAAACTCTTTCAGAGCATTTTTGCCGTAAATAGCAAGCATTCTAGAAGAATTGTAGCCAAAGTTTTGGGCGACAGCAGTTCCTTCTTGCAAAAATTTATTCCATTCTTGGGCTTGAGCTAATTCCGTCAGGCGAAATGTACCATGAGATACGGTAGAGTCCCCATCAAATCCATTGAGAACAATTCTTACTTTGGCCTTTGCCGCAGCACGGTTTAGTCCCCAGACAAAATAGCCATTACCAATTGTGGGATCTTCACGGAAACTATAGAACTCAGACCACTCTGTTAGAGGACCAGATTTATCTGCATAAACAAAATGAGGTATTACTCCACCTTTGGCGACAACTGTCTCAATATATTTACGTTCGTTCGTTTCTGGGACACTATCAAATATGTTAGAAAAAGTGTGTAGGGTAGATTCTTCTTTTAATAAGATATCTCTTGCTACACAAGTAACCGAAGAGGAGTCTAAACCACCGCTGAGATCGGAACCTACAGGATAGGCGCTGCGGAGACGGCATCTTACCGCTTCGGTAAATATTTCGCAAAATTTTTCAGCATATTCGCGGTCTGAGTTGAGCTTAATTTTTGGCTTGAGTTCTAGCTGCCAGTAGGGTTTGAGGAGAAGTTTGTTGTCGCTGTTGACGATTAATGTATGAGCAGGAGGTAATCGTCGAATATTTTGATAAATAGTAATTTCGCGATCGCTCATAGCACGGGTTAGGCAGTCTCCAATCCTAATCTCATTTATCTCTACGGGTATCTGAGGTAGAGCAATTATGGCTTTGATTTCCGAAGCCATAATGAAGCCGACTTCTGGCTGATAGTAATAGTAAAAAGGTTTTAGCCCAAAATGATCTCGGGCGCAAAATAACTGCTGTTTATTTTCATCCCAAATGGCGAAAGCAAAATCACCAAGTAATTTATCTAGGCAGTTTTCACCCCATTTCTGATAGGCTGCTAGAATAATCGTGCTATCGGCAATTTTGTCCTTTTCCGTTTCTTCCAAATCCAACAGAGGAATCAATTCAGCTCGATTATCAATACGAGCATCAGCAGTGATGGTAAGTTTATCAGTACCGTCAGTGAAGGGAAGTTTTTCATTTAAAGATTCGGGTGTAGTCCACAACATTCCGTGACCCAAACCGATATTAGTTTTGCACCATACTTGGGAGCCATCTGGGCCTCGGTGACTCTGAGTATTAATCATTATAGCTAGCTGCTGAGGATTTACCTGCTGCTGATGGGGGTAATAAATGCCAACAATACCACTCATGCTGTAAATCCCATATTTTAATAGACAAAATCCATAGTTTAGTTTTAATCAACTATTTTAATGATTTTTGCCGATAGAATTTCTTGGATAAATTCCATAATCATACTCTCCAAATCTACCGAGTCTGTGTCATATTTATCGGTGAGGATCTGGCAAAGTTCGCTGATAGTTATTGGCTGCTTTAAGTATTTCCAAATAGCCGACCCAGACTTATTCAAACCATAATACATTCCTGTATCTGGCTCTAGAAATACTGCTTCGTCTGATATTTCTGAACCATAAATTCTTGATGATACCTGTATTTTTGTATCCAGGGTAATAGTTGCTATTTTATTAGGTTTCATTTTCTAGTTAAAATTTAAAGATAAAATTCAAGTCCAAAATATTTAAGCTTTTAATTGTCTAACATTGCACCTGGACGCCAAAATTCTTTTCCTCTCTCATACGCTCCAATATCAGGTGCATCGCCGACAAAATCTTCAGTAAAACCTGGAATAACCATCCCTTTGTCTATTGCAGGGGAATTTGGACTGGGAGTAAAATCAGGCAGGTGATCGGCGTGTTTCTCTTGAATTGGCGGCTTTACAAAACGAATATCTTGATCAGCAAATAAGTTGTGAGAACTCTTGGCAGCTTTTATATTTTCCGAGGCTGCAAAAATATTGTTAAAAGCCTCAATATTATCATCTGTTCCTACTTCTCCCAAAAATGTATTGTTATAAATGCGTTGATACCCTCTTGCTCCACGAGCAGTCAGATAAAAGCTATGTTGTCCGCCGAAAATATTCCACACTACATTATGATGAATCGTCGCGTTATAGCTTTCCAAGTCCAAATAAATACCCCGAGTTCCCCAAAAAGGACTAAAGGCGGTCGCATTATGAATCCAATTGTGGTGAATCGAGCCACCAGCTAAATCTATACGACAGCAAACATACAAAGCACCCAAATCAGTGCTGAGCATACCAAATTGAGAAACATCATTGTAGGCAATTTCAACATTTTTGGCGCTCAATCCTGTAGTGTGCCAGTCAATACTAATTGCATCTCTGCCAGTGCGTCTGATCGTATTATGGGTAATTTTATGGTCGCTACCATTAATACGAACAGGAGCTGCATAGGACACCATGTAGTTTGCGTTGGTGATGACATTGTTCGTAACTATGTGGTTTTTGCCTTCCAACAATACGCCATTACCGGAACTCCAATCGATGATTGAATTTTTAATTGTATGCCCTCTGCCACGCAGTTGAATTCCCGTATCATGGGCGTGAGAAGCCAAAAACAGGGCATTGTCAGAATTAGACCCCTGTTCTGATTTGGGTAAAGGAGGCAAGGTCATATGGTGAGAAACGTATTTGGCATTAATGCTATCAATTACAATTCCTCGACTGAGATCGCTGGTCGTAATTGTATTAGCAAATAGGCTCAAGCCGCTGATAGTTATGTAGGAGCGATCGCTTAAATCGAAAGCAAAATTTCTTTGTTTAACCTCTACCTTTTGAGGACGATTACCTTGAGGCGCCCATATAGAAAGGGTCTGATTCTTGCCGTCATAAAACCATTCTCCTGGAGAATCTAATAATTCCCGCTTGCCAAACAAATAAAACCAGTATCCACCTCTTTTCCAAGGAGCGGTCATTTTGGCTGTGAGCCTTCCTGCCGTACCTCCAGTTATCGTTCCAGTACGAGTGGTATACCATTCGTTAGTCCAAACTTTTGCTCCCTTCCAACCTTCTGATAAAGCAGGTATTTGCTCATTTTCTACCGCAGCAGCCAGCCCTCCCAAACTTCTGACTCCATTGCCTAAAAAGCTTTTCTGTAGATAATCTCCTTCGCTGTTTAAATTGGGGAAACGAGCTTCAGGCATCATTTCTCCATCAACAAATACCTGATTGGCAAAAAATCCAGTATCGCTATAGCCGTCTACGGGAAGCTCCACCATAGTCTGAAAAACTTTCTGGCGATCGCGCGTCCATTCTGTAACTAGTTCAGTTCCTGAAATGGTTACGGCTTCATCTTCATAAGCTGCAAAAGTTATCGGATTTGATTCTGTTCCCGAAACGGAAGGCTTGACCTCTTCACGATAAACTCCTGCTCTCAACCAACAAGTTTCTCCAGGTTTAACTAAAGTTGCACACTTTTGGATGGTTTTAAAGGGACGATTAATAGTTCCAGGATTGCTATCTAAACCATTGACAGCCACGAAATACCCTTCTGTCCGTCCAAATACGGACAAGTTAAAAAACAAACTTATTACAAAAAGTATAAATATTAATGTTGTCTTCATAAAATGTCTTGAATAAAGTTTAAATATTTAAATATACTTAGCGAACCATTTTTGCTGCCGCAAAAATATGACAACGAACCAGCTTAATATAAAAGTCGGTATACAGTAAAACAGCATTGAAACTAGGGAAACATTTTCGACTACATTTGGTGTCAACTTAATCAAAATAATTTCAACAATGCTTTTAATAATCGGATGAATTAGATAAATCCCAAAAGAGCATAATCCCAGACTAGTAATCCAATAGCTATTGGATATTTTCTGAGAAATTGAAACTCCCAACAATAGCAATAAATAGGCGATCGCTACTTCGCTTAAACTTCCAAGTACTAGCCTTTCTCTAAATCCGTTGATCAAAATAAATCCCAACAGCAAGAGTAAACTAGTTTGGGGATAATAAAGCCACCGGCAGCGATCAATCTTAAAAAAGTGGTTGAATAAAAGCGCCACAAAAAAATATGGTAAACATCTAATATTCCAGGCTAGGCTAACCAAAATTATTCTGGCAATAGGATAAACAAAAGGTTGAGCATCAAGCTGATTTAGCAGTCCAGAAAAAGCAATGTCTTTAGCCATATCAAAAGAATTTTCTGACGTAATCAACCATTGATAAAGCGCAATGCTGAGTACAAATCCTAATGATAGAACTATTATGTCTTGCTTAATCAAGTATTTAGCTAAATAGATCAACAAAGTGCCTGACATTAGCAGAGGTAAAAAATATAAATGATATGAAGCTCCTCCAAAAAAAACTATAGCCAAGGGATCAGACCATAATTTCTCTAGTTGCTCAGTACCTCCGTTACCTAAGAAAACAACTGATTTAAACAGTACAAAAATAATACTCCAGAGTAAGTAAGGAACGACGATACGCCGAAATTTTTTTTGCCAAAAATCCAGAGAAATACGTAAAGGTAGTTTGCGAGTGGCGAAGTAAAAATACGAGGCAATAAAAAAGGGAACAGCAAAGTAAAACAGAAGGCGAAACTGAATCGCGCTTTTCGCAATTGGTATTCCCCAGGTATCATCTCCAGAATGGACTATAATCACTGCCAAGGCTGCTAGTCCTCGACAAAGCTCAATTCCTGCCAGCTTTGATGATTTGCTCATGATTTAAAAAATCTACTCTTAAAGACATAGTCTACTTAATTTCAAATTGAGACCGCTTGTTTACAGACAATCTGAGTATAAAGCTCGTCAAGTTCTCGACCCATACCTTCGAGACTAAAACGTTCTTGGACTAATTTTAGTCCTGCTTCTCCCATGGAATTCCTCAATTTTTCATCAGTTGCTAAAAGTTCCATTGCTTCAGCCAGTTCTTGACTTGCCTGAGTTGGGTTTTTAGCCGCTACTTTAATTCCCGTCTGCTCAGTTACCTGAATTTCAGGACCTCCCAAATTCAGGCAAATTACTGGCTTTCTTGCTGCCATACCCTCTAAGCAGACCCAACCACCCGAATCATGAAGGCTAGGATGTACTAATATACTAGCTTGACCTAATTTATTTAAAGTTTCTTCTCGAGATAATCTACCCCAAAACTTAACTCTATCAGCGACGCCTAACTCTACAGCCAGTGCTTTAAGTGAATCTAATTCGGCACCATCCCCTACAATCCAATATTCGACATCAGGTAGTTCTGTTTGGGCAAAAGCGCGGATTCCTAGATGAAATCCTTTCCAATGGAGAAGTCTACCCATGCTAATAAAGCGAACCCCAGAGATATCATTCGTTTTATAGCTAGCAATGTGAGCTATTTCTGCTTCAGGTAGGCTAGATTCTGAAGTAATTTGTAGCTGTTTGACTCCCATTCTATAAATGCGCTCTGCGGTATCTTTCGTGGTAACTCTAACAACTGCGCTTTTATGAGCAGTTAACCAAACGAAGGGATCTTTCTCACCAATTTCTCTTGCCAGACCACGAGCTAGTTCATACACTTTAGCTTTCAAGCTAAAGTCTTGCCAGAATGGTTTGGGTGCAGACTCACCACCACCCACAGAACCCCAGACAAAAGGGATTGGTAGTAGAGAAATAAAGCTGGGGCTGGAGTATTTAACAAAAGTGACATGATGAGCAACATCAAAGTTGATTTCTCGGTGTAATCTACGAGCCACAAAATAAGCCTGAATCTGCCAGAGATAGTAATGAATTTGCATTGCTCCCGACTGTCCCCAGCGCATGCTGTCCTGCCAAAAAGGGAGGGTAAAGTAAACAAATCTGAGATTAGGTACGGGATTTTCTTGCAACTCAGCCTCGATTGAATCTTTGCTTTCGTCAGGACGAGTCAACACCCATACTTGATGATATTTTGCAACTTCCCGTGCAACATTCCAGCCTAAACCGCGCTCAGATCCTCTACCTGGTTCACAGGAATAGGCCGACATCAAAATTTTCATAAATTAGTTAAATATATTGCTAATGTGATCTAAAATCACTCGATTTATAAGATTTAGCTTTGCTGTAGCGTCAAAGGTATTTACCCAGTAATTTTGTTATCTTTTGTACCAGCAAAACAGCGCCTGTATTATCCAGAAAACCATTACCAATTAAGATCCTGCTCATAACCCAGCTCGATTAGCAGCTTGCCTGCAACTTTTTTAAATTCTGCTTTATGTTCTTCTTTAAATACCGATTGCCAACCACCAATGCTACCTTTGCCACCTTTTCTATAAGTATGGGATTCTTGAGGATTCATGAGATTAGAGGAAAACCGAGTATGAATCCGCTGTGGAGACAGCCCGATATTTAGATAATCAACTATTTTACTAATGGTATCAATACGAGTTGTTTCCGAACCACCGCCTCTGCCACCGACCAGATCTTCAAACTTAACCGAAAAAACATCAGGATCGTCAATCCAGCCCTTCCAACGTGCAAAGTCTTGACCGATATCTGGTTGAGAAACATTTGAACCAAAGGGAGTGCCGAGGGGTACCCCTTTGATAGAAGACATTAGTTGTTCGTCAAAGTTGTTTAGATTCAAGTAATGGTGATGAAGAAATATTCTTGATTCTTTAGTTACCCAGCGGGCGTGAGAGACTGCAACATCTCTAAGATCGCGATAGATAAAGAGTACTTTGCTTTCAAACTCTTGCAAAACCTCCTGTATTTCATTGCAATACATTAAATGCGATCGCACAATCGAATTTTCAGGTGCTGAACCAATTTTCCAACGAATATGAGAAGGAGTATTCATCATGCCGCATAAAGCCTGCACTGAAACAATATCGTCCCAAACCTTTAATCCAGGTAATGAGTAAAGTATTTGGTACAGTAAGTGAGTTCCACTTTTTGGGTAAGAGTTACACAGCACCAAAGGTTTTCGCTTAGTTCTGACGCGAGTCTTTTCTACTAAATACTTGGTCATAAATACTAAGTCTCGACCCTGCAAGCGAACGGCATCATAAGTTTGATAGCTCATAATAAAAAGTTTTTTAATAAGAAAATTGTTATATTCAGGTTAAGTATTTGACAAGGCTTGTTGATAAACTTGAATTACTTGTTTAGCAGTTTTTGCCCAAGTAAACTCTTGGCTTCTGGCTAAACCTCGTTCAATCAGCGCTTGACGCTCGGAAGGAGAACTTTGAAGACGGGTAATAGCATCCACAATTGTCTCGGCATCAGTTGATTCCAGCAATATGGCAGCATCCCCCGCGACTTCTGGCAGGGAAGTGACGTTAGATGTAATCACTGGTGTTCCACAAGCCATTGCCTCCAAGATAGTTAGACCGAAGCCTTCATAGGTAGAGGGGGAAACTAAGGCATCGGCAGCATTATAGATTTGTCTAAGCTGTTTCTGATCTGGTTTTCCCAAATAACTCACCCAAGCTGATAGGTTATGCTCTGCAATAAAACTCTTTTGGGAAGAGTCAAAATCTGTCCCCGCTTTCCAAAAATAAACTGCTCTATTCTGCATTCTCAAAATGGCGATCGCCTTGAGAATGCTAGAAACGTTCTTTCTTAGATTATTGGAGCCTACGTTAAGCATACAGAAATCATCGTCATTTAGGTTCATAGCTTTTCTCAACTCACGGATTTGCTGAGAAGGTAAAGGTTTGAACTCGGCACTAACTGCATTGGGTATAGTGGTTATCGACCGTGCCTCAATGTCCAAATATTTAGTAATATCCTTTGCCGTGTGGTTAGATACAGCGATAATGCTTTCAGCATACCGCATGCCTCTGACTGCATAATTCCAAGATGCCATGCTCACGATCGGTAATAGAGATCGCCCTCTGAAAGTCTCTGGTTGAGTTAGATTAATCAAGTCATGACAGGTAATTACCTTTGGCTGTGGCAGTTTTTTTAACCAATAGAGTAAATGACCATCACTATGGTCGATAACATGAAATAGATCGACCTTTTCTCGCTTTAGCTGGCGAGGATAGTGCCAATAGCGTTGATAATATTTTCCCATGCCAGTTAAGATGGGGTTGTTTAAATCTTTAGACAAGCTCGGTGCAAATTCGGCAATTTCCCAGTTTGGTTCAATGGCTTTTAAACCACTAATTAAGCCGTCAGCATAGACATCCATACTAAATGAAAAGCCTGCTACAGGTCGTAAAATTCCAATTCGCATTTAATTAATTCTTGAATATCATTGTGCTAACACTTTTCGCCATAGTCCAATTAGCTTCTGGGCAATCCGTTCGTGGGTAAATTCTTCCTTGACACGCTTATATCCATAGTTTTTCACCGTCTCGTACCAATCTGGTTCGGAAATCATCCTTTGAATAATTTTTGCTAGTGCCAAACCATCCCCTTCGGGAAAAACCAGATCGTTGCGGGCAATAACATGAGGAATTTCACCGCAGGTTGAACCAATTACAGGAATCTTCATACACATAGCCTCAATAAGTACATGTCCAAATTGTTCTTTCCAAGTATTTCCTGTTCGTGACGGCAGAACTAAAACATCAAATTCGCTCATCACCTCAGGAACTTGAGCATGGGGTACACCATCGCGCCATTCAATCACGCTGGATAGATTCTGCTGCTGTGCTTCATCCTTTAACAAATCATGCTCTAAACCCGAACCACAAATAATTATTTTAAAAGAACAATTTTCTTGCGCTAGATATTTTGCCGTGGTAAACAGAGTATCAATCCCTTTTTGATATAGCATTCGACCGAGATAGCCAATTTTAAATTCTTTACTAGGATTGCGTTCTCTAGGAGCAAACAAAGCTGCATCCACCCCCAATTGGGGCATTACTGCCGTGGTTTTTTGGTAACCCCACTGCTTGACTAGAGCTTCCCCTTCTCGATTACCCGCTATGACTAATTGGGCATAATCTAAAACAAAATATCGTAACCATCGACGCAGAGGGGACAAGCTGCGATCCATATTCTCCCAGCCGAAGTAAGCTACGGGAATATTGAGAATTTTGGTCAAGAGAGCCAATTCTAAGGCTGCCAAAGAAAAGACCTCCTGCTCAACATGAACTATATCGGGTTGAAACTCTTGGAGGGCTTGCCATATTGTCCAGGGAGCATAGACAAAAGCACCAACTCGCCCAGCAAAACAAGTTTGACTAGGATAAACTTTTAACTGTGGATATGGGGTTTCTAGCCGTAAAAACTTTTGCCAGCCTTTCGCTTTCCAGGTTTTTGGTACGACCAAACCTACTGTAGCTTCTTCGGTAGCAGCGATCGCAGCTAGTTTGCTTTGATTAACTCCTGTTACGTAGGCATGGCTGACGAAGAGGATTCGCAATTTTGAGCTTGGCTGATGAAAAGTATTGATCGAGACATCTGCACTATCTACGTTCATAAATAAATAATCTAAATTCTATTAATCTAAATTTAAGTTTAAGTACGCATCTTGATCCACTTCAACCTTCTTTCTTGCCAAGATATACCGATAAGCATTGCTATAGATGCCATATAGCCTGGTTCTTCTAACTGAGTAAAAATAAAACCCATGACGAAAATAGATAGCAACGTAATCTTTAAAGAATCATCTAAATAGAAATTTGTCCAAACTATGCGAGCCATATATAGATAACAGCCTAAACCCAGTAAGCCTAAATCACCCCATATTCCAGCCCAACCAAATATGGGACTGAATAAACTAGAACCTAAAGTTAGCCAAAAGCCCTTGACAAATTCTCTAGCATCACTGCCGATATAATTTGTTGTTGCGCCCAAGGGAGTAAGTATATCTGAATAATCTTTCAAAAACCATGCTCCTAAACGGCTTACTGTATGTCCAGGTCCTAAACCAAATAGCCAATTGAGGGGAGAGCTAAACTCAGATAGGATAATGCGCACTGAGTAAAATTTAGCATACCAGGCTTCTCCATCTCGTTGGTATAGTTCTGGTCTTGCCCAGCTGCCAAAAGCGGAAAATGCTTCAACATTTTGGAAGCACCAGTAAAATGCTATTCCCACTACCATCATCCCAAATAACAGTTTGATACTTTTGATTAAATCTTTAGTCGTATTTAGAAAAATTAACAGTATCCAGGCTATTGCGTAAGCCAGAACTAACTGTTTGGAATCCGAAAATAGTATTTGCCAAATCGTTCCTGTCATACTCGCTACACGTATCCATAGAGGGCAATTCTTATAATTAAATAAAAGGTAAAGAACAAAAGCAACTGTCACCGAAGCTGAAACATAATTACCCGCCCCGGATACAAAAAATACCCCACCACAGCCATCAGTACCGTTAAAACCCTCGGCATAGAGTAATCTGGCATCAATCAGAGGTTTTTGGATAGCAGCAAGGATAAAGTTGATCGCTACCGACCAGACAAACCATTTTTTTAGTCTAGTAAACGACTTAACTGTCATGGGAATACAAACAAATGCTGCCAAGAAAATAATTGGTTCGCCCAGTAATATAAAGCTGAATAAAGCATTAACTAATCCAGCTTTATTCCAAAATGCACTGAGAAAAACCGCAATTAAAAGGACATACAGCCCTTTGATTAATGAGCTAACTAATTTGTTTTGCTCAATATTACGGCTTCGGCTAGTGGATAATACTACTACAAAAACACAGGGAATTATTAT
The DNA here is from genome assembly GCA_039817275.1 of Cyanobacteria bacterium J06648_1. GTDB lineage: Bacteria > Cyanobacteriota > Cyanobacteriia > Cyanobacteriales > Xenococcaceae > Waterburya. The sequence continues at coordinate 55,462 of JBCBWB010000002.1, forward strand.
TAGATGAGCGTGATTGAGAATTGAGGGTAAAGGAGTTAAAGTGCAGATAATTCTAACGTAGAAAATTGTGCAGAACGCGAAGATAATTAAATTAGTATTGCTGGTTAGTGATTTTTTGTCAGCACGCTTTTTCACTTGCGAGAAGTTGTTGAGCATTGTGTAATAGTAATATGCATAAGTTGGCATTTAAACTGCCAAATAATTTTAATTGATTAAAAGTTTAACTAGTTACCTGACGCAATAGCTTGACAGTAACATTAACTATCTTTGGGCGATAGTGGGGAGCGTACAACCAGGAAATTGCGGGTTTGGCTAGAAAAAGAGGTGTTAAACCTACCCAAATAAACCACAAACTGTAAAAAATACGTTTGGGTAAATTAAAGCTAGAATACTTCCATAAACTGCGAATACCTTGAAAAATTAGCTTCAGAGAGTAATCGCTTGATATAGGATGGGTTTGACCATTAAGTCTCAAAGAAATAATTCGCGACCAGAGACGTCCAATCGAGCGCTGTTCTAAATCTGATGGTATTTCATGCCCTAGCTCCTCAGCCTTTCGTTCAATCAACGCAAAATTCTGCAGGTCGTGACGGACAAAACGTTTAAAGCGATCGCCTGTCACTGTAGCTAAAGCCCACTGATTATTATCATGAACTCGATATACCCCTAGATGTTTCTCAATAGCGGCTATCTCTCCGTAAAATGGTACCTGAAATGACAAATAATCATCGGCAGTCAATTTGAATTTATCAGGAATTGGAAACAACTTAGTTAAAACATCACGACTAATTGCATTTCCACTTGTAGGAGTGCTGCAATAGTTCCCCGTCTCCAATAGTTTCTGCCATACTCTACCTTGAGCCAAAGGAGAGCTTCCTTGAGGACAGGAATATCCCAATGATTTACCAACTCCATCAACTACATTAAGACGATAATGAACTTTAGCAATGTTTGGTTGCCATACCTTCACAATCTCATCTACAGCTTCCGGAAGTAGATAGTCATCTGAATCAAGAAAGATAATGATGTCTCCCTTGCTCTGGGCAAATCCACTGTTAAAAGCGGCTGCTTGCTTACCATTAGGTTGAAGAATCGGGATGATTCTCGCACCATAGCTGGCAATAATGGACCGAGAATTATCAGTTGAACCATCATCAACTACAATCACCTCAGTATTCGGATAGGTTTGATTCAAAGCACTATCGATTGCTTCCCCTAAAAAGCGATCATAGTTATAATTATTGACAATGATACTTACTGATAATTGCAGTTTCATCTTCAAATGTCTGATATTTTATAAGTTTTATCATTTGCCAGGTCAAAATACTCAATTACTTCGTAATAAAAGTTTGTCCACTCAGGCTTTATTTCTCGCTCTTGCCATGTTTTTACTTGATGATATTTGATATTATCAACTTGATTTTTCATATTCGGAGAAATCGTTATATTCAAAAATTGCAGAATATTATCAATTATATAATTAGGCTCTCGGCATAATTCCTCATAGTTGATTTCCAAGTAAGAATCACTATTACTTATTTCTCGTGCTGTACTGACATATACAGCCCATCTTAAAATAGCTTTCTTCCATAAATCCAAATCTTTCCAATCTTGTTGATAAGTCTTAGGTAACAAATCAAACCAAAATACTTTGCTATCTTGCAGCTCGCGAGCAATCCAGTCATGTTTCAACATGGAAAAAGCTACATCTCGACCATCTCTAATAATATGAATAAATTGGGCATCGTTAAAATAATTAGCCAGTGGTTTTGCTAACAGGCTTAGACCTGGAGTTTTCTCTAGTACTCTTTTGCATTGACTAACACCACTAAGACGAGCTATTGTCTTTCTCAGCTCTGGTATTTCTGTTTCCAAAATTTTCTGATTTTCTACCATACGCCACATATGACGACGTACAATGTTGTTTTCCGTAAAAGAACAGACATCATTTGACTCTCCAATTACCCTGGCTAAAATGCTTGTTCCTGAACGACTACTGCCTAATATGAATATAGGATGATTTAAATCAGTTTTAAATGGTATGGGTATTTCTCTTCTAATATAGTCTTTCAATAACGACTTTTTAAAAAGCAGCTGCTTGTAAGTAATCATTTTATTAATATTTAGTTTTATGATGAAATTTAAAGTTAGGTTTTATTAAGCTAGTCTCGATCTTAGCTTTCAACAATTTGATTGAGGATACGATTTTTTCCAAATTATTAAAACCTATGAGATTTTGAACTAAACTGTAAGCTATCGTTCTATGTTCGCTATTAGGTTTAAATTCTGGATTGAGCAAAAGGGCTTTATTTTTAAACTGATAATATTTATCAGGCTTGATTGTCAAATATGTTCGTGCCATCGTAAAGTAAGATTGGGCTAAGGCAAAACGATATTTTGATGTAAATCGACCCTGCTGAAGCAACTTACGTTCGGCTTTTTGAACTATTTGATAATGACTTTCCAGATATTTAAGTGGTGATGAACCCGAAACCGTTACTTTTCCGTAACGCCTGTATACGGAATAGCAACCTGGCTGATAACTTACCTCTGCGCCATCCATAACTAGTGATAAGAAGAAATCTCTGTCTTGTCCGACCTTGAGATCTTCGTCCCACCCTTCAGATTTTTCTACAATTTCTCTAGTGAACAAAATACAAGCTGGAGAAACCCACCAGTCTGCTAACAGAGATTCTAAAATATCTTCTTGCTCTCCAGAAAGTTTAATATCCTCCAAAAAAGTTTTTCCAGAAGGCAGATGTTGCCTGTGTCGCCAGTCACCATAAACTATATCTACACCAGTTTGTTCTAAAAAACTAACCTGTCGAGCAATTTTTTCAGGCAATATGTAATCGTCGGCATCTAAAAACTGGATATATTTGCCTTTAGATAGAGCAAATCCAGAATTTCTGGCGTGATTACCACCTCTATTTTCACCAGTTTCCCAAATAATTTTATCATCATAACTTTTGATAATATCTAAAGATTCGTCTGTAGAACCATCATCAATAACAATAATTTCTATTGCGGAATAGGTTTGATTTAAACAACTATCTACTGCCTCTTTAAGCCATCTTGCAGCATTAAAACAAGGGATAATAATTGAAACTAACTCATTCGACATAATCATATTTACGTGTTCAAATATTTATAACTACATCTTCATAACTACCAGACTTGATTATGTGACCTTTATCTAATAGGTAGATGCGATCGCAATGTTCAACTGTAGTTAATCGATGAGCTATGTGAATCATGGTTTTGTTGCCACCTAATGAACGAATTGACTGAGTTATTAGACCTTCAGTCTCGTTGTCCAAGGCAGCAGTAGCTTCATCTAAAACTAAAATTTCTCGCTCATGATAGATAGCGCGAGCAATACCTACTCGTTGACGCTGTCCTCCAGATAGAAGTACCCCACGCTCACCTAACTGTGTTTTAATACCATTCGGCAAATTAGCCACAACTTCAGTTAGTTGAGCTGCTTCGATGGAATCATAAAGTTTGTTGCGATCAATTAGATGGTCGGGAACACCAAAAGCAATGTTTCTTTCTAAGGAATCATCGATTAAAAAGATCGACTGGGGAATATAACCGATCGAATTTTGCCAACCTCGCAAATTTTCATAAATCGATTTGCCGTCGACTCTAATATCTCCAGATTGAGGAGTTAACAACCCCAAAATTAAATCCACCAAAGTAGTTTTTCCCGCTCCTGATTTACCAATCAAAGCGATCGACTCACCCCTGCTGACAGCTAAAGACATTTTAGAGATAGCATTGACTGAATTATTTGGATAATGAAAGGAAATTTGATCTAGTACAATTCCTTTTTCAGGATGGGTTACATGATTGAAAGGCTCAGTAATCACTGAAGGCTCGATTCTGTCTGTAGCAATTTTACTTGCTTCAAGTTCAATAAGATCTAAGTATAATTTATCTAGTACATGATTATTATTGCGCAGTGTACTAAGTCCACTTGCTGAATTGCTGATCAAAGGAATTATACGGAGAGCTGCTAAGGCGTAGATACCTAAAATTGCGGTTAATTCTTCTATATCACGATTTAACAATAAAAAACCTGAGATAATTCCTACCATAGCCAATATCATAAAAGTTTCAGCTATGTAGCGAGGTAACAACCTAAAAGCAAAGAATTTAGTACTTAACTCTGATAGTTTGTGAGCATGTTTGGACAATTGTTGTTCGAAATAAGATTCGCAACCGATGATTCGCGTTTCCTTAACTCCACCTAATCCATGATTGATTGTGCTAATCATCGCTTGCTGGGCTATGCGACCTTCCTCTCCCCACCTTTCTAATCTATCTTTAAAATAATTGTATAAAACAACTAGTGGCAATAATACCGCCAAAAAAACGACAATAATTGATAAATTAGTAAAACACAATAAACATAAAATAAATACAGTCATCAAAGTGTTAGAAATTATTGTTAGCAAAGGAATCAATATTCCACCTGCTAAAGCCCTGATTAACTGGAGAACATTATTAATCACATAGGCGCTGTTATTTTGTATATGAAAAAGATAAGGTGCATTTAAATAGCTTTGAACTAGTCTGGATGCCAATTCTGCCTGTTGTAGATTACTAAACCTTAAGATATAAACTTGAGTTAACCAGGTAAATATTGATTTTGCCCCATAAACAACAATTACTAGCAAACCAGCTAAAGCTATAAATTGGTTCTCTTGTGTAATTCCTGAGTATTCAAAAAGTAACTCCAGCCAATAGTTTTGATGGATAATTTCTGGTTTACTAGCCACAGCAATAAATGGACCAATCACACCAATGCCAAAAACTTCCAATGTAGAAGCTCCAAAAAATAGCAATGACAAGAAAATCAAAGTGCTTTTTTTAGTTGACAGGATATTTAATAATTTGGATAAATATTGAATCATTAATAATGCTAAATTGAACTGATGTGATTTTTTAAAAAATATTTATGGAAGATAACTTGATAAAAGCTAGATGTATTTTATATTTCTTTTTTAAGTTAGATTAATCTCTTTTTACAAATAGACTTAGATAAATATATTCTTATGAACTTACAAACGCTATCTATTTAAAACAATGATTCTCTAAGTTTCCAATAACATCATCATCAATCGAAATAAAATGGTCGTTTGTTTTTAAAGCTGGTTATTGAAAATAATTGTCCAAAGTTTACAACTAATTCCAAAACAATTTTTCTTCGTTCAACATAAATATATCTAAGAATTTCAGTAAAGCAATATAACTTCTCTTTCCAATTTAAATTAATATTATTAATTGATCTAAAATGCTCCCAAACAATCCGCCACTTGGGAAATAACAGACTTTTTTTAAATGATGGATCGAACCAGAGTATACGTTTGGCGAAAGAATTATGTAATTGCATAGATCTTTGAGGATGATGCCTTTTGTAAAACAGTGGTATCGGTACTAAGTAAAATTTACCTAAGAGTGCCAGTTCTTCTAATAAGGTAGTGTCAGATGAAATATAAGAACCAATAAGTCTTGTGTTTTTTAATACTTCTCTTCGAATTACGCCATAAATCGGTATGAATATTCCAATACTTTTTGTTCCATTCTGTGAGATCGGACCTTCCCAAACACAGTCATGAAAACGGCGTAGGCGTTTATACGGACTCTCCGAATCTAAATTGTGATCACAAAAAAGTTCGTCAATTTTCTCGCCTTTTTCATCAATAGCAAAGGATTTCGGATAAGCCAAAATTGCCGATGGATTATCTTCTAATCCTTCGACGCATTTTTCCAAGAACTGCTTATCATATAAATCATCGTGGTTCATCCAGGCAAAATACTTTCCTCTAGACAACTCAAAAACACGATTGTAATTCTTGGCAGCACCAAGATTCTCTTTATTTCGATAGTAGCGAATACGCTTGTCTTTAACTTCATATTCACGACAAATTGCCTCAGTATTATCAGTAGAAGCATTGTCAGAAATAATTAATTCAAAATTATCATAAGTTTGCATTAGAATGTCCTCTAAAGCTTGTTTTATAAAATTTTGACCATTGTATACAGGTAAACCTATACTAACGAAAGGAAGAATGTTTCCCATTTTATCTCTACAATAGATTGCAATATAGTGGTTTGTTTTGAAAAAAATTGTTCAGTAAAAGATGCTTGAGAAAACTAATAAACCGCTCCTAGATAGAAAACTGGAGTTTTAGACAATCTTCTTTTCCCTTTAACCTAAAATAGTACATGCAGGAAAGCCTTTTATCTGAAAAACTATGGATTTCAAACTGGACGAGGTTTAATTAGCCGAAGAACAATTGATGAGATTATTTACTCAAGAGAGACTATATTGATGTCACGTCAACGTCACCAAAGCTGATGTCATATTCGTGAGCCAAGATTCCAAAAGAACCTGATATAAGATTAGACGATATAGTGTGTTCCACATCCCACTCTACTGGTTCAATCTCATTTTGTTCCCAAACTTTAAGGCGATAAACCCCTCCAATGCCTGGTATGTCTTCATTTCTAATTTTAAACTCGTAAGTAGTACCTTCCTGTAAAACTTTGCTGTTATCACCTAGAGTGCGTCCATTACCAGGAGAGTCTATTCTCAAACGACCGTTGCGATACCAGCTGATGGCTCCGTGAGGCAACCATCCAGATTTGGGCTGAGCTCCGTTAACAGGTCTATCAGTATGTCCAGTCCATCCAGATATAATGCCAATTCCCGAACCATCTCCGCCATTAGAGTTTGGTAACCCGTTAATTGTTACTGGAACAGTAACTTCTGCATTTGATCCAGAAATATCTCCAATTGCAAAGAAGCGATCATAATCAGGTTCTACAGTACGAATAGTATCTCCTTCTATAGCCCACTTTCCGTCAACCACTTGGACGACGTCTTGAATATCGTTTACAGAACTCCAGTCTACAGAATAATTAACCGGCCAAGTGTTGCCAGACTCATAATCTATAAAGACTGTCTCTGTACTAACGTTGCCAAAGGAGTCAGTCGCAGTTATCTCTATTTCGTCATCAACTGGAGAAGCATCTAAATCAGCAAACGCAACGTCTACATTAAAGTCTCCTGTTCTCCCTAGTCGCCGAGTATCTGAGCCAATTGATAGTGGCACTTCAGGACCACCGTTTAATGAATAGGAGAGAGAGGTGACTCCATCAGGATCAGAAACATTGCCTAGAACATTGACCCAAGTTTGAGGAATTCCGACATTGCCAAACTGCTGGTCTTGTCCGTACCATACATCTATATTAGGTCCCCCACCAGCACCAGTTAGTTCATCTATCACAATATTGACGTTAGCGGTATTAGAAGTTGCTCCTTCATTGTCATCCACGGTGTAGCTCAGACTGTCAGTAGTAGTAGCTGAACCATCGTGGGTATAAGAAATTGTACCGTCAGGATTTACCGCCACCGTACCATTAGCTGGCTGGTCGACTATTGCTACCGTGGCAGGGTCGAGCTGTCCGTCACTATCACTATCATTTCCCAGGACATCGATGACAATTAAGTCCCCTGGAGCAACAGTGCCATTATCATTGTTAGCTGTTGGTGCTACATTCCCTCCTCCAGCACCATCAATCGTCAAGTTGACTGTTGCGGTATTAGAAGTTTCACCTTCATTGTCATTCACGGTGTAGCTTAGACTATCAGTGGTGGTTGCTGAACCATCATGAGTATAAGAAATCGTACCGTCAGGATTCACTGCTACCGTACCATTAGCTGGTTGGTTAACTATTGCTACCGTGGCAGGGTCGAGCTGTCCGTCACTATCACTATCATTTCCCAGGACATCGATGACAATTAAGTCTCCTGGAGCGACAGTGCCATTATCATTGTTGGCAATTGGCGCTTCATTTCCTCCTGATGGCAGCCCTCCATCCTCGGGAACAATTGGTGAGGCTGTATTGAAGAAATAATCCACTTCTGCCGTGAAAGCTGGTGCAGATCCCGCATTCCCTGCAAAGGTTCCAATCTCACTCACATTCAGACTGTGGGTGAAACTACCTGCGGTGCTCCAGTTCGTTCCATCTGCTGAATACTCTAATGTCCAGAAATCTCCTTGACGATTCACTCTCAAGTGAGACGCTGCTCCTGAAGCCACGGGGACATTTATTTTTACCTGAGATGAACCGTCGGTGGTTACTCCGGCAAATACCCTCAGTTGACTACCATCGTGATAAGTGTCAAATCTAATCCAGTTATTGGCATCTTGGTCGACTAAGATTCCTTGGAGTTGAGAACTTTGGGTAGGTTCTGATTCAAACTTTACTTCTGCTTCAAAGTCTTCATCAGCACTACTCTGCATCGTTCTAATGGCATCTTTCTTCGTTCGCCAAAGGTCATGCTTAGTACCAGCAGGAACGCTTAATTCTAACAGGGCATCTCCCGTCCCTACTCCTGTGATATTCTGCGTTCCATCTCCTTTGGGATTAACTACTGCCCACTGAGAACCGAGACTAGCATTATTAAAATCATCTGAAATAAATTCTGATAAAACTGGGGGTGGAGCAATGCCTTGAAAATTAATGGAGATAGTATTGTCGTCTCTGCTTGCTATGAGTACGTCAATTAGTCCATCAGCGTTTACATCGCTTGTGAAAATCCCATAGGGAGCAGATGAAGATGAGTCAATGATAACTTCGCTAAAGTTTCCACTTCCATCATTTTGATACCACGACACCTTATTACTAAGTAAAGATGTTGCCAGAACATCGATATTACCATCGTTGTTTAAGTCAACAGCGGTTAGGTCTCTAGTACCCTTAGCATTGGAGTCAATAATTTGTTTAGTAAATCCTCCGTTACCATCATTTTGATACCAAACAACAGTATTATCCAGCCTCATTGAAGCTAATATATCAACATTACCATCGCTATTGATATCAGTGGTAAAAACTGAATATGCACCGTCGGCAGACGAATCAATTATTCTTTTAGTAAAATTTTCGCTGCCATCATTTTCATACAAAGCAATAGTATCGTCAAAGTAACTTGCACCAATAATGTCAATATCACCATCGCCGTCTATATCTGCAGAGATTGCACGTTTTGCACCGTCGGCAAACGAATCAATTATTCTTTTGGTGAAATTTTGGCTACCATCGTTCTCATACCAAACTATGGAATTTTCATCTTGATTAGAAACAAGGAGATCAGCTTGCCCATCTTGGTTTATGTCATCTGTAATGACTGAGTGAGCTCCATCGGAGTTAGTATCAACATCACGTCTTGAAAAATTACCACTACCATCATTCTCATACCAAACAACCGTATCTGCATCATAACCAGCTGCAAGGACATCGATTGCTCCATCACCATTAACATCCCCTACACTAGAAGGATAAGCTCCTTCTAAATTGGGATCAATTACTATTTTTGTAAATCTCTCATCACCATCATTTTCGTACCAAGCAACAATCCCGTCGGTAAAATCTGTAGCAACTAGATCAATATCGTTGTCGCCATCAAAGTCAGCTGCATTGACAGAGTGAGCCTCATCCGCGTTTGTGTCGATAATACGCTTGTAAAAGTTACCGATGCCTTGTGAGTCATTAAAAACATAATCATAGACTTCTTTAATCTCGGGCAGAAAGACTGTAGAGAAATTACTAGAGCCCAGAACAATCTCAAGATTCCAATCTCCTCCTTTAGCAGAGCTTCCCGTGAGATTAGAAGAAGCAGCAATATCTGCTTGAGTAAGTTGCTGTAATTGCTTAATAAAACTATTACCTACTTCTCCTGCTGCAACTTCACATCCATAAAGATAGAAAGAACAACACTTTGACCAATTTGCTAGGTAGTCAGCATAGTAATTAAAATTATCTGAATTAAGTAGACTATTTCCCAGTTGCAGACTACCTGGAGAACCGTGAGAGACGATATGAACCGCCTCAACAACTGCATAATGTTTCAGAGTTTCAGCGATCGCAATAACTCCATCTTGATTGGAGTCAATTACGAAAACTTGAGCATCACCGACAGTATTATTAACTAAATATTGAAAGTCATCAACATTTGAGTCAACAAAAACAATTACATTAGAAGTCTGCATTTATATTAGGATCTTAAAAATTGAAAAAAAGTTAGTATTAAACACCAAGATTACAACTTAAGTATTATGGAAACACGGCAAGATTAGCAAAGCTTAACAATTAGATATGATCACTTCAGAAAAGCAATTGATATCTTTAAGCATTTGGCGAATTTCACTCTCATAAATAGGATTCATTACGATTACTAAATCAGGTTGATATTTAATTAAAAAATTGGGTTCGACAATTTCTTGTCCGGTTCCAGGAATGTACTTTCCCTTTTTATTAGGATTAATATCAACCACATATTTAATTTGTTTTTGTTGAATAATGACATTTAAAAATGTGACTCCTTTTGAACCCGCTCCCCACAAAACAACACGCTGATCGCTATCTGCGGCTTCTTGCAATTTCTGCTCCCAAAAAGCTATTTTTTTCTGAAAGTTATAGGGAAAATTAACAATATCATTCTTCAGTCGAGTTGAGGGTTCAATTAGCTTCTGATCTAGATCTTGATTTGTCTGGGTAGGCACTGCTTCTAGGCAGAGAAATTGCCCCCGATACTCTTCTATAGTTTCAGTCACCTGAAATCCACACAGAGAAAAAGCTGAAGACAGAGAACCAGGACTAAAATAACAACAATGTTCGTAGATAATGTCCCAAACAGCTAAGTTGCCGAAAGTATCCAAAGCATTTGGTACTTCAAAGAAAACTTTGACATCATTGTGACTTCCTATAGTGCGTCTTATGGTGGCTAAGAAACTTGTGGGGTTTTGTATATGCTCTAAAGTGTGTCGGCAAAGAACAAAATCGCCATAATAGTCTGCATAGCTTTCTGAATAATAATCTTGAACAAATTCAACCGGATATTGATCGTGTTCTGGACGATAAACGTAAGTTGGATCAAAGCCTATGCCATAGTTATCTCCTAAATTACAGATCAAAAAGAGAAAATCACCTTTTCCACAGCCAATTTCAATGATTTTTTTCTGATGTAAATTGTGCCTTGTTATTAGTTTCTCCGCCAGAGACTTAGCATAACTTTGAAAACGTGGTGAAAAATCTAATGAACATTCATAGGCTTCTGTATATTCAAGTTTAGCTGCATCAAATGCAACGTTTTCAATAAAGCCACAGTCTGGGCAAAAAGCCAGTTTAATATCTCCTTTGGCACAGTTTTGAGCTAACTGCTCATTTGACCATAGTAGACTACAAAAAACTGGCATTTTCTGCAGCTCAAAAAATATTTCAAAATGCGAAGATGAACATACGGGACACGAACTGTTTGTTGTCTGACTCACTTTATTACATACTCCATTTTTTTAATAAATCGAACTAGTTTCGATACAATTAATTAACAACTCTTAAGTCTGAACATTCTGTTCAAGCTTATGAACTCTACTATGCTTTAATTTGATTCTCAATTAATTTCGACGAATATTTTATAAATATCAGCATTTTAACTGTTAAAAAGGTCACTGTAGCTATAGCAATACTTAACAGAAAATCTTTTAGATTAATTGCTTGAACTCCTGCTTTTAACGAAGCTTGTATGACTCCAGCTACTGATGTAATTGTTAACAATAGAAATAAATAATTTAAAGGTTTTTTTTGTCGCAACGTTAAGCTCAACAATGCCAATAAGAAACCTAAAGGAACAAACATTATCAGATAGTAAAAAAAAATATAGCTGAACATAGCTTCGTACTCAAAATTGTTTGAGAGGAATTGCTGAAACAGAGCTGCTTCTGGCATCAGTTGCCAAGAAAAATTTGTATTTAAATCATCGAGATATATTTTTAAGATTGAATTATGATAAGAAATTACTAAACGATGGTTATTAGTATCAGAAAAAACATTAGAACCTATGAGTTTAAATTTGCCTCCGTCTTTTCCCATCAAAGGAGTTCGCAGGCGAAAAACTAAATTATTTTTTTCTTGGGCAAGAGTAAAGTTACGATTATAAGGATCTTTTGAAAGAGAAATAATTCGTGCAGGACCACTCTGTTCTATTTCTTTTGTAGCAATAATTGTGTAAAGAGTAAATTGCGAGGTTTGGCGAATTTTCTCGCTTAATAACTTGGGGGTATCTAATGTTTCTAGCCATCGCTGAGGAGTAACAATAGCACCTTTATTGTCTTCTTGCTCGGATAGAAATTGACCTTTCCAAGCCAAAACTGGCAATTGATTGGTACGGTCGGAGTAAGTTTCTGAATCAGATATGAAATAGTCCCCCAAGATAGAATCTTTCGAAGTTGATAAAATATCTTCAGTTGATAAAAAATGTCCTATGTCTTCTAGAGGCAAAGCACGATCGTAAATTACTAACCGCTCGATCAATCCGTGCCAAGGTCTGTCCCCTGTTGCCTCATTACCTATAACTAAGGGAAAATTTGTATTCCAATTGGTAAGACTAACCGAATCTGCAAGAGATCTGGCAATACAGATAATCACGATTAGATAAGTTACCAGACACAATAATAAGTGTCTCGGCTGGAAAATTTTTCTCAATTTAGTTGGTGAAATTGATAAGCACCAACTAAACAAGGAAAATCCTATGTAGCCTAAAAACCCTCCTATTGAGTTGGCAAAAATATCGGCTTTGGTAGAAAATCTATGTGGTAAAAATATTTGTATGACTTCGATCGCCGCTGAGGAACTAACGCTGATAGTTAAAGCTGCTAGGGCAAGTTTGATTCCTTCGAACCCTTTAATTTTTAATGCCCAAGAGCTAAAAAAGCCGAAGGAGACAAACAGTAAGATATTAGCCATGAAATCTAGGGAATTAGAAACATGATAAAAACTCTTAAAAACCTGCTCAATTGAAAATTTTTCTGTCAGGGAAAAATTAAAGGGAAATAAAGTTCCAATTAGTATGACCAAGAGATTGGTAATCAATAGAATATTTACATATTTCCTCATCTTGATAGCTTTAATTGATTTTTGCAACTTTGTTTTTTTAGAGCAACCCCGCCCAAAGCTAAACTTATGATAAGAGTGTTTTGATCAAAATCAATAATAGAATTTAATTAGCCGAAAGATTTTTGAAAAAAGTTAACCCAAAGCAAAGATGCAGATTTGCAATATTCAGCAGTTGCAACTCCCTGACTGAAATTCAGGCGTTAACAAGAGCGACCCGATTCTTAATTTTAGAAGGAGATTTTCTATTGCCAATAAATTTGATCGTTAGTACTATCTTTTGCCAAAACAAGCCTATAAACTATCGCGATAAGAAGTCTTATCTCTTCGATAGAAAGCGTCTCAGGTTCCAATTGCCATATCTAAACAATAAGCATAAACTGAGCCAAAATTTACAGTTATGTCAGCCAACCAAGACCTGGCAATGTTTAATAACACCTAAGAATATAAGACTGAATCTGGACCTGACTTATGATTGAGTAAATTTTCAACCCACAAGGACAAATCATTATTATTTTCATTTTGGGAATCAGTCAAAAATAGACCTTTTTTCCTTGTATAGTATTCGACAAAAAGCTCTTTCAACTTTTCCTCGGTAAGAATATTTTGCTCTGAAATAATCTCGCCTATTTTTTTGTCTGTATCATCTTTTAACGCTAGGATATTCTTCAAGCTACGGCGGTTCAAAACTTTTTTGTCTACTAGAAATTCGCCAAATTTAATGTTCTGGTTTTTCAAATAAAATTTAAGCTGCGATCGCGACATCAAATTCTGACGAACTAATATTTCGCCTAGTTTCTGCTTCAATCCTGATCTTTGCTGCGCTAAAGCACCTTCTAAGTCATTTTGATCGATTACATTTTGACGGACTAGAATTTCACCAAGCTGCTCGTAGGGAGATTCGATTGCCTCTAAATTGATCGTAATATTTCGCTTAGTCTTGCGCCATCTAGCTTGGCTCAATTTCTTTTTATAAGGAGTTATCAGCTCCTTACTTGCCAAATATAAGAAAGGCGGTATGGTAGAACTATAGCGTCCCCACAATCTTCTTGGTTCTTGCAGCAAGCGATACAGCCACTCCATACCTGCCTGCTGAATCCAGCGCGGCGCGCGGGGATTAATGCCTGCATACATCGAAAATACTGCACCAACACCTACCATTACACTATTGATTACGCCAAGGTGATGAGATATCCAAATCTCTTGTTTGGGACAACCTAAACAAACAAAGACAACCCCCGCGCCGCTTTGATTAATCTCATCAACTAGTTCTAAATCGTAAGACTTAGTAACATCTTCTGTCTCGATCTTGGCAATTGCCTTCATTCCCGCTACCTGTAATACGGGATATTCCCTGTCTAGCTTACGTTTAATCTTATCTAGAACCTTTTGGGTAGAGCCCAGAAAATAAACTTTTACCCCCGTTTGCTCTGCTAGATCGCAAAGGTTGAGGAAAACATCCATTCCCGCTACCTGATTCTGATGCTTAACACCCAGCTTTTGCAGCATTAATACTAAAGGTTTACCATCGGGAGTAACCAAATTCGCCTGGCGCAGCACCCCAGCAAAATTAGGGTTGCGATATGCTTCAATTAGCATATGAACATTAGCCAAACAGACTGCTTTGCTGCTTCTAGTTTTTGCCCAACGCAACATGAGCATGATTTGTTCTTCAAAAGGTAAACAAGTAACTGGAATGTCGAGCAGATTTTGAGTTGGTATCATAATTACTTAAACTACTTCGCTTTACAGCCAAATTCTTTACTGCTGAGTATTTTTATCTGGGTTTACGGCTCATACGGAGAGTGAATTCGCTCACTGAAGGATTGCCAATTCTGGGATCGATAGTTTTGTCGGTACGCAACCAATCATTACCTGTAGCTAATCTGTATTCATAGCTTTTTTCTTTTATAGATATTAAAAGCCACATCATTCCGTGACTGGGGCAACAAAATGATTCGATCCATTTGTTGAGATCGAGGTATGTAGAACTTTGTAAAGAGAGCAATTTAGCCTTTTTTAGAGGAATACCCGTATTACTTCTTATTTCCTCAGCATCCTGATAATAAAGATTATGTTTGCTGTTACCTAATCTCCACAATCGCTGTTCGCAATAGGGACAAAAATATTTTTTGGTTTTTCGACGATTACTTCTCTTGTTAGGCATCAGACAATGTTCGGAACGAAAAAGCCGAACAGCTTAATTGTGTATTTAAATTTACGGTTTTAAAAAGTGAATTAGAAAGAGTGAGCAGACAGCCTCATCTATAGACAAATAAATCTGCTTTCGTGCTTTAAAAATAGTGAATAAAAAATTACATTGTTCTACCAACCGCTATCAAATCAAATATAGGAGCGTTAACATAAGCAGCGCATTTAGCGCAAAATGCTAGCTAGCTATTAGACTACATACTTGAGTCTAAAAACTGCCATATCCGAGTGCACTCGATGGTGTCTTCTCTAGATATTTACATTAGTCAATATTAATATTCCTATCGGTTTAAGCCAGTTAGAAGTCGGCAAAACAATTTGTTTGTAGTATTGAACTATAATACTTATACTTTTTTCTAAAAAAGTCAACCCTTTATAAAAAATTTGTATTTCCTAGTTTGGAAATTATTATAATCGTCGCCAGTCTTTAGAACATGAAAAGCATAAGTCCAAATTTAGAAGCTCAAAATATAGATTACTTGAACAAATATTCTATGCCTGAAGGCACAGAAGGGGGACTAAATATAGGGGAAATAAAAAATATTTTCTCAAGAAATATACCTCTTATTTTGGGTTCGACAGTCGCCATGACATCTTTAGCTTTTTTTAAGATCGTGACCACACCAGTAAATTATGTGGCAGGATTTGAGCTTTTGTCAGAGCCAGTTAACATCGAAACAAAAGTTACCTCTAGCGATGAAGATTCTCGTAGGACTAGAGAACAAATTACCGAGGTGGAGCTGGATGGAGTGCAGCTTAAAATCCTTAAAAGTCCTCAACTTGTTTCACGTGTAATTGAATCTCTACAAAAACAGTATCCAGAGATGAATTACCAAGAACTAATTGGCGGTTTGACTATCGACATCATTTCTAGCAGTAAGCAAGATCAGAATATCTTGCAGGTAATATATCGCAACCCAGAATCAGAGAAGGTAGCAGATGTTATAAGCGCTTTGAACGAAGTTTACCAAAACTACAGTGTCGAAAAACGGTTATCTGGTGTCGAACGAGGAATTGCTTTCTTAGACCGTCAAATTCCCCAGGTTGACGAACAAACTCAAGAAATTGAAGCTGAAATAGCGCGGCTGAGAACTCAATATAACTTTAACAATCCCGAATCTTCTCTGACCGAAATTACCTCTCGCATCAATCAGCTTGCGCAAAGAAGAGAAGATAATACGATTAAGCTAAATGAGCTACGGTTAACTCTTAGTAATCTAGAACAGGAGTTAGCAGTCAAGCCCGCACAGTCTACTACGGCGATCGAGCTGGCTACACCGAGATATCTCAAGCTTTTGAGCAAAATGGAGGATATTGAAATCGAAATCAATCAAAAATCCAATATTTATGCCGATAATAACCAGGTAATGCAGGCTTTGCAACTTGATAAACAGCAATTGAGCCAGTTAATTATTGAATCGGGGAATAATATTCGTCAGAAGCTTAATAATCAGATTGAGACCATAGAAAATCGCCAAAACAGTATCGCCACTGAAATAGGAAATCTTAAAGTACAGCTCGAACAATGGTCGAGAATATCTGGCGAGTACAACAGTCTTAAGCACCGACTAAATATAGCTAATGACAAACTCAATGGTTTTAGATCGCAAAAAGACGCTTTACAGATTGATGCCGCTCAACAGCAGTCGCCATGGCAGCTATTGACCCCTGCTACCGAACCACAGCTTGATAGTATCAGCACCATCAACTATCTTTTACTCGGTTCTACAGTCGGTTTATTGCTAGGAAGTGGTGCAGCGCTACTCTTAGATAAGCAACAAAAAATCATTTATACCTCTGCTAAAGTTGAAGAAATTACTAGTCTGCCGATCTTAGCCAGTATTCCCTTTAGCTCTAAAGTAAAATTATCTTTTGCTAAACCCATACCAAAATTAACTGGGCAGGAGAGTGAATCTTCAACAACCAAACATCTTTCTAGCGCAGCTCAGACATCGCTGGAATTTTCCAGTCCATCAATTGAGTCCTTTCGCTCTTTTGTAGTTAACTTAGGTCTTTCCCGGTTTAACAGGAATGCTCTAATCGAGGCTGACAGAGAAAGTAAAAGCAAAGAAATCAAATCAGTCGTAGTTACCTCGGCAATTCCTGGTGAGGGCAAGTCTACAGTCGCGCTCAATCTTGCTAGAGCCTCGGCTTCAATGGGTAACAGAGTGTTACTGGTTGATACGGATATACGTAGCGCTAATCATCTGACCGACGATCTTGGTTTTGGAGCTGAAGCAGGTTTGATTGATATTTTGACCGAAGAAGATTCGGCATTAGTACTTGATCGCATTCAATCGCTACCCTATGCAGGAAATTTATATATGCTGCCTTCTGGCGTCAAAGATATAAAAGCTAATGCTACTGCTTTAGACTTCGGTTTTCTACTTGCCTCGCAAAAGATGAGCAACCTTATGAAACAGTTACAGTCAAGCTTTGACTTAGTAGTCTACGATCTCTGTTCAATTATTGGGTTTGCAGATGTAAATTTATTAGCAGCGGAAACCGACGGTGTAGTTTTAGTCACAGGCTTGGGTAGAATACAAACAGTAGCATTGACCGAAGCCTTGAATCAACTAAAACTTTGTAATGCCCCAGTGTTAGGCATAGCTGTTAATAAAGTAGTAAATAAAGGCTAACTCTAAAGGCAAAAGAAGAAAATATTACTCGAAATATTGTTCAAGGCACTTGGTCGTTCTGTCAATGCGGTTTCAAGCTACTGGCTTTTAGATATCTAATCTATCCGCTATTTGGCAAATCCAAGCGCTTTTTTTTCTTGATGCAAATTAGCTCAACCTTTTTTCTTAAAGGCTTAGAGAGTTTTAGAGAAGCTTGAGTAATTATTCAGAAAGCCCATAGCTAAAAAGAGAACAACTTGATTTCCAATTCACACTAGACGTCCTTTATTTCGACGAGCGGTAGTTTGGGTATGAACAGCATGAAAATATTGATCACAGGAATTTGCGGTTTTGTTGGTTCTACTATTGCTAGAGCTTTACATGAGGATGGGCAAAACAATCAGATTTTTGGCATTGATAATTTTTCTCGTTCGGGTAGCTGGTTGAATAAAGAGAAGCTCAGCCGCCAGGGAATCAGGGTCTATCATGGCGATATTCGTCACGTCAGCGATCTCGACTCGCTGCCGAAAGTTGACTGGGTTATTGATGCTGCCGCTAATCCTAGCGTCCTGGCGGGGGTTGATGGACGCACTAGTAGTCTCCAGCTCGTCCAAAATAATCTCTATGGAACGGTAAATCTCCTGGAATTTTGTCGGCGCTGCGAAGCAGGTTTTACGTTGATTTCGACTAGTAGAGTCTATTCAATTCCTCCTCTAGCAAATTTGCAGGTATTAGAGGGAGATCGCGCTTTTTATCCCGACCCCCAGCAAGATTTTCCCTTCGGTATTACGCCTCAAGGAGTAGATGAGAACTACTCGACTTCTCCTCCTGTATCTCTTTATGGCAGTACGAAAGTAGCATCAGAGCATCTGGCCTTGGAGTATGGCGCAACTTTTGGTTTTCCCGTTTGGATCAATCGTTGTGGGGTCATGGCAGGGGCAGGTCAGTTTGGGCATCCAGCTCAGGGAATTTTTGCCTTTTGGATTCATAGTTTTCGAGAACAGCGCCACCTTAAGTACATCGGCTTTGGCGGGAATGGCCATCAGGTAAGAGACTGTCTGCATCCAAGAGATTTGTTAAGCTTAATGAAACAGCAGTTTGCCGAGCCTTTGGCGACAGATAAACCCCGCATTCTTAACGTCAGTGGCGGTTTACCAAACAGCATGTCTCTGCGTCAGTTAAGCGACTGGTGTGAGGCGCGATTTGCTCCCAACAGCGTCGTAGAAACTGACTTAGAAAGACCCTTTGATATTCCTTGGATGGTATTAAATCCTGGTCAAGCAGAAGCAATCTGGCAATGGCAGCCACAAATAAGTTTGCCTACAGTGTTGGAAGAGATTGCTCAATTTGCGGAACAGAATTCTGACTGGCTCAATATCTCTGCCATGTAGTCTCTACACCTGTAATAGTTACTGGCTTGTAGCTCTACACTATCGGCTTTTTTGTAGCGATTCATTAAGATGCTAGAGCATATGTATATTACGTACCAAATAGCTCTAATTCCTAATTGTTCGAGGATAACGAGCAACACAGGGACTACCCCAAGCAACCTGCTGAGAAGCAATATTTTTCATAACCGTACTTCTCGCCCCAATAACACTATTGGAACCAATAGTAACTCCCGCAGCAATAAAACAATCCGTAGCTATCCAAACGCCGTGACCAATTGCAATGGGTGCCGTGATCAAGTCGAAGGAGCTTTTTCGTATGTCATGACTACCAGTGCAGAGATACGATTTTTGGGAGACAACGCTGTGGGAGCCGATTTCAATTAGATCGACACTGTAGAACACTACGTCATCTCCAATCCAGCTATAGTTACCAATTTTTACTTTCCAAGGATAGGTAAAGCGGGCGGTAGGACGAATGACGACTCCTTGACCAATTTGAGCGCCAAAAAGACGCAGCAGCCAGCAGCGAAAGTTGTTGAAGTTGTGCAAACTGAGAGGAAAAGCGATCGCCTGTACCAGCCACCACAGAATAACCACCCAGCTTGGTTGACCTCGTTTGAGGCTGGATATGTCGTAAGTGCGTAAATCAACTAACGATTCTTCTAAAAATATATCGGAATTTAAATCTAACTGGGGATTTTCGGCTGTCATTAACCAACAAAATTATTTGAGCGTAATTAGTCTAGTAATAATTGTATGCAAACCAGACCAGGGAAAGCTTTCATTTGATAACATCAGTCAGGTGACCTTCAAACCAGTAAGTTAGAGCATTAAATTAGTATTTCTTTTAGTCCTTCAAATATTTTAGTGATCTGGGACAACATGAGATTGACGTTTTTCTGTATCTAACTCGGACAACATCTGTCTTGACTTGTAAAAATTCCCTGATTCTTGGTAGTTCTTTGCCAGCCCCAAAGTCGTCTTAATCCAGCCCAGACGATCGCCATTAATTAAATATAATCGACGAGCGGTATGCCAATGTTGATTGGCGATCGTCGTTTCCTGCTGCTCAATCGCAATTAAACCAGCGGTATATTCTAAATTAGCCCGCTCCAGGCTGGTCTTATTTTCAGCGGCGATTCCTCTGAGAATTGTTTCTCTTGCCTGTATCTCATTCCCCGTGGCTTGGTAAGCAAGGGCTAAATAATTAATGCCCGTCTGTTCTAAAGGAGTGCGAATAATTTTATGGCGATTAAGAAAGTTACGTAGTAAATAAACTGCTGAACCATAATATCCTGCGTCATAAGCGGCGATGCCTCTAAAGATTAAGCGATCGCGAGCAGCAACGGTAGAGTTGGCGATAGGATCTGGCTTGAGGCTAGCTGCCTGACTAGAAACAGGAGAAATTGAGCAAACTATAGCCGCAATAAATATTAGCGAGTGGAAGAGGGAGGAATTAGCAGAAAACATAGTTAAGACTGTTTTGCTATGGTAAATCTGGTAGAACTATCTTTATTGTTCCCAGAACCAATCTCAGAGATGCTCCTCTATGTTTTTCCACCCAGGTTAGACTTCAGCGCACTACGGATAATATAGTAAGTAGCTTTAACAATAAATAGCTTTAACCATACGTCAAGATCTTCAACAAACAAATTATGCAGGGAGGCTTTCTACCGTATTCTCCAGAAAATCAGCCCGACAGGCGTGACGCTGAATTTTGCCGCTCGAAGTTTTGGGTAAAGTTCCTGGCTTGAGTAAAAGGGTTGTATGCACCTGAAGATCGTGATTTTTGGCTATCTCGCGGCGAATAATTTGGGTCAGATCTTTGACCGTCATAATCTCTGAAGGCGCAGTTTTGCCGTTCGCTCTAGCCTTACTACGGTTGTTGCTCCAGTATTTTCGTTCTACCTCTGCCATTACAATTAGCTTTTCCTCCCCCTGAATCGTGACCGAAAAACTAGCCACGCAGCTTGGTCTGATCCATGAGCTGGTTTCTTCAACAGTTTTTTCAATATCTTGGGGATAATGGTTGCGTCCTTTGATCACGATCATATCTTTGAGGCGACCAGTAAAAAAAAGTTCTCCGCGATCAATAAAGCCCAAATCTCCCGTACGGAGATAGGGACCTTCCCCTGTATCTTGCAAATAGGCATCAAAGGTAGCCGCCGTAATTTCAGGCTGTCGCCAGTACCCCTGAGCAATACTTGCCCCAGAAACCCAGATTTCGCCCACTTCTCCTGGCGCACATCTTTTCAAAGTTTTGGGATTGGCGATCGCTAGCTTTTGATCCTTGAGACTTTGACCGCAGCTGACTAAGGTATGAGGATGGGTTTCGTTGGCATCGGCGATCGCAATTTTATTTTGCTCTAGAGCCTTACCCTGCACCGTCTTAGTAACAATAGCTGAGTTCTTAGAGCCGCCAGAAATAATTAATGTGGCTTCTGCCATCCCATAGCAAGGATAGAAAGCATCGTAGCTAAATCCATAGGGAGCATAAGTTTCGGCAAACTTAGCTAAAGTCTCGTGGTTAATTGGTTCGGCACCATTGAAGGCAACTTTCCAAGTACTGAGGTCTAGTCCCCGAAGTTGTTCGGGTTTAAACTTACGCACGCAGAGATCGTAAGCAAAATTAGGACCACCGCTAGTCGTAGCACCATCTCTTGAGATTGCTTTAAGCCAGCGGAGGGGATTTTGTAAAAACATTAGGGGCGACATCAAAGTCACGGGAAAATCGCCGTAGAGGGGTTGGAGTACGCCGCCGATCAAGCCCATATCGTGATAGGGAGGTAGCCAGATAACTCCTTTACTCTGAGAGGTATGACGAAAGCAATTGTGAATCGCCTCAAGGTTATGGAGTAAGTTTTTGTAAGCAATGCGAACTCCTTTTGGCTCGGCAGTAGAACCAGAGGTGTACTGAAGAAAGGCAATGTCTTCGGCATCAATCTCGGGCTGTTGCCAATCTAAGGCTGCATCGGCTGTAATTGCATCTGTCGTCATCCAGCGCAAGTCCTGTAGTTCGGAGGTGCGCTCTAACTGGCGCTCCATGCCCTGTAAAGTCTCGCTGTTGGTTAGAGCCAGATCTGTTTGAGCATTATTTAAGATATTGTGAATCCGATTTAGTGAGCGGTTGGGGCGAGGAGGATAAGCGGGGATCGCAATTACTCCTGCATAAAGGCAACCAAAAAAAGCGGTAATGTAGTCTAGTCCAGCAGGGAATAAAAGTAACACTCGATCTTGAGGAGAACATACCGACTGTAAGTAGGCGGCGATCGCTTTAGCTTTTTGCTCTAGCTGTCCATAGGTAAGAGTAATTGATTCTGTCTCTCCATCAACCAGATAGTTATAAATTTTCTGATGGGGCTGCGCCTCTGCTCTGGCATGGAGTATATCGACTAAGGTAGCTGCTTTAAGCCTATTTTTTAAACCACTCATTCACTTTGGATTGTTAAAATCGATTTACACCATATCTCATAATTTAGAAATTCAGTAGAAATTAGAGCATAATCTTGTCTGGAGTAATTAAATTCCCCCACAGCTTACAATAATCAACGCTATATCACAGTATTAATGTGACACCTTGAGAATAGTCCTCTAGAGGAGATAATAAAGAGATGCGGTTTTGTTCGATTAGTTTTATCGCCATTCAGATTTAAGATTTAATTATGAGTTTGCCAGAACTTTCTCCTGCTCAAAAGTTACAGGAGATTCTCTATGCCAAGATAGCTAGCTCCCCAGCCCAGAAAATTACCTTCGCTGACTATATGGCTCTGGCTCTCTACCATCAGGAATATGGCTACTACAGCAGCAGAGTAAGTATTGGTGCTGAGGGGGATTTTTTCACCTCGGCTTCTTTGGGCAAAGATTTTGGGGAGCTATTGGCGATTCAGTTTGGCGAAATGTGGCGTAATTTGGGCTGTCCTGACCCTTTTTATCTGGTGGAAATGGGAGCGGGAAACGGCGAATTAGCCCAAGATATTTTGCTCTATCTAGAAAGTGAGGGCGATCGCTCTTTGCTGGCTGCACTAAAGTACATAATTATTGAGCAGTCACCAAGTTTAATTAAACAGCAGCAAAAATTACTTCAGCCTTTGGCTCATCTCGATCTTACTTGGCAAGATTTGAACGCTCTGGCAGATGAGGAGATTGAAGGGTGTTTTTTCTCCAATGAACTAGTGGATGCTTTTCCTGTCCATTTGGTGCAGAAATCGCAAAATCAGCTTGAGGAAGTTTATCTTGGTCTGAAAAATAATCAACTTGTCGAAATCTGCGATCGCCTTTCTACGCCGAAATTAGCTCAATACTTTGCTGATTTGGGGCTAGACCTGACTCAGGAACAATATCCCGTAGGCTATCGGACTGAGGTTAATCTTGCTGCCTTGGATTGGCTGGCAAAAGTTGCCCAGAAGCTTCGACGAGGATATGTTCTGACCATCGACTATGGTTACAGTGCTGCCAAATATTACCGTCCGGCCCGCAACCAAGGAACATTACAGTGTTACTATCAACATCGTCGCCACAACAACCCCTACGCTAACCTGGGGCATCAGGATCTTACCGCTCAGGTAAACTTTACTGCCCTAGAAGACTGCGGCGCGTCCCACGGTCTACAACAGCTTGGCTTTACTCAACAGGGACTATTTCTGATGGCTTTGGGTTTGGGAGATCGCCTTAACGAGTTGTCTAGCGGTAAATTTGGTCTGAGCGAAATATTCAAACGACGGGATGCTCTACATCAGCTGATCGAACCGACTGGATTAGGCGGCTATGGCGTGCTGCTACAGGGTAAGAATTTAACCACTGCTCAACAGTCTCTTCAAGGTTTGACTGATTATATTTAAGAACTAAAGACTAAAGACTTTTGAATCCAGCTCGAAAAAATAGAATTAAAAAAAGCGATCGCCCTGTTGTAGCTGCGATCGCTAGGATAATTGTTAATTAGTTAACTGAACATAACCAAAATTAAATTGGCTTAGAATTCGGAGGCTTCAGGACTCATATTAGTAGGAATACCTGCACCACCAGCAGCTAGCACGTCAGCTTCTTTAACAAAACCACTATATGCTTCCATACCGTGTTCGCTGATGTCTAAACCACGTCTTTCTTCGGCTTCTTCAACTCGAATACCAATGGTAAACTTGAGGATTGACCAAACTATCGCACTGAAGATAACGGTAAACGCCCCAATCGCGACGATACCAATCAGCTGAGTCACGATGTTGCCTGTACCAAAAATACCAACGGCAAGAGTTCCCCAAATACCGCAGACGAGGTGAACCGAAGTTGCACCAACAGGGTCGTCGATTTTAATGCTGTCGAAGAAAGCAACAGAGAAGACGACGATTACACCAGCAATTAGACCAATAATTACTGCAGATAAATAGCTAACGTCAGCACAGCCAGCCGTAATACCGACCAAACCAGCCAAAATACCGTTGATAATCATCGATAAGTCAGGCTTGCCGTCTTTTAGCCAAGAAGTGAAGGTAGCGGCTACACCACCTGCGGCAGCGGCTAAGTTCGTAGTAACGGCAATGTATGGCACGTTAGCTGTTGCTGCCAATTCTGAACCAGGGTTGAAACCAAACCAGCCAATCCAGAGGATCAAACAGCCCAAGGTAGCGAATCCCATATTGTGTCCAGGGATAGCGCTGATTCTGCCGTTTTGGTATTTACCTAGTCTCGGTCCTAAGATTGCGGCACCAACTAAGGCTGCCCAACCTCCAACAGAGTGAACTACCGTTGAGCCAGCAAAGTCAGAGAAGCCTAATTCTGCTAGCCAACCGCCATCCCAAACCCAGTGACCAGTAATAGCGTAAGAAATTGCTACGAGTAGAGTACTGAAAATCAAAAAGGCACTGAACTTAACCCGTTCTGCTACCGCCCCAGAAACGATCGTGGCAGCAGTGGCAGCAAACGCCACCTGGAACAAAAAGCTAATGGCTGCGGGTACGGCTGCGGGGTAGGCATCATCACCGTAGGCAGCAGCATCTCCGCTGAAGAAGAAGCCGCTAGTGCCAATGAAAGGACTGCCATCGCCATACATCAGGGCATAGCCGACTGCCCAGTAAGCTAGGGTAGCGATCGCAAAAACGATCAGGTTTTTGGCTAAAATATTAACGGCATTTTTCTGGCGACAAAATCCTGCCTCTAACATGCCGAATCCTGCATTCATGAAGATCACGAGGATTGAACATACCAGCAGGAAGATAGAGTCTAAAACGACTCTTAATTCATCTAGGTTGGCGGGAGCATCTAGCCCTTGAGCTGTCGCTGCCGTATTCCAAACAATCACAATTGCTGCTGCTAAAGGAATACACACAAACCATGAAGAAGAGAAATTTTTAAAGACCATTCTCAAAGGTCTTGGAAGCAAGTTTCCAACTTGTGTTCCATTATTCATAGTATTTCTACACTTGAGTATTTTTCTAGTTTTTTAGATAACTCGGAATCTGTTGAGACTTCGATTAAATCAAAAAATATAGCTAGCCTATAGTTAAATGGCAAACTTAATTCTATTCAGTCTGCATTGTTTTTTTTGTTTCTGCCGTATTAACCAAGACAGATTTTTTTCACGCAAAAATGTATAATGATGGGTTGTTTTATAAGAAGCGAGCTGAAGGGAAAATTTAATTATTATCTCTATAGCGAACAATCAATCTCTGTGAGAAAATGTAGGATTTAGTAATAAAAAATGTATCAAAAGTATGTAGTAATCCTATCAAGCTTTTCTCAAAAAATGCCACATCTCTAAAATGAGCCATAATGAGATAAGCTGATATTCATTTAAATTGCATACTTGTCTTTTTCTTCTGCCTTGACGCGGAGCAAAGCGGAGCTAATCCTTTAGGGCTGCCTACATGCGGCGAACCGAATCGCCTTTATGCCTTTTCTCAACCAGTAAATTGAATGCGTGACAGCTTAGTTGGTTATAGATGATCAAGGTTTGAACAGGGCAAAGCCACGGGGTCGTATTTAAAGCTTGAAAAACTGACAACAGCGGATATTTATCCCAATAGACAGCTAACATCCTATTTTGCATGATACCCAACTATAGTTAAGAAAAAAATAATCCTGTTAGACTTTCGGCAAATACAGACTTGCAAGTACTCTACTTAGTTAAAATCATGATGCAAGATTATCTCTAAGGAAAAAAATCCTTGCCAAGAAAGATTAATAAGTAATGTCTCCAAGATCCTAAGTTAATTTTGAGGAATTTTCGGGAAATTATTCAATAACCTACATTTAGCGATCGCCAAATTCCCCTCCGCCTCAATAAAAAAAGGTCAGGATCCCCGCCATAAAACGACGGGACTTGCCTGACCGTTGGTCATAGCGATCGCTACAATTCCAACAACTGCTAGATTTTTAACTTAAGCAAAGCTACTGCTACTTAATAAACAACATTTCCTGATATGTAGGTAGAGGCCAGAGATCGTCAGCAACCTCTGCTTCTAGGGCATCAACATCAGCTCGCACATCATCCATCAAAGAGCGAAGAGTCGTCGCCGAATACTGCATGTGTTCTTTCACAGCGCCAAAATCTTCTTTAGCCAATGCAGAACTGAGCTTGGATACTTTATCCGTTAGAGAATTGGTCAATTCGGCAACAGTCTTAATGTTGTCTGGATTGAGATTTATTCCCATTTCTTCCAAACCAGCCACAGTAGTCGCAATGTCTGCCAAATGACGCATAGCTGTGGGGTAAATCGCAGTTTTTGCCATGTCAATCACTAACTTGGCTTCAACTTCAATGGAGAGAATATACTGCTCTGCATAGACTTCAAAACGGCTTTCCAATTCTGTGGGCGAAAGAACTCCAGTTCTCTCAAACAGTTCTTCGATATATTTCTCTTTCAAAACTGGTAGAGCATCGGCAGTCGTGGGCAGGTTTGCCAAACCTCGTTCTTCTACCGCCATTTTGTGCCAAGCATCGGAGTAGCCATCGCCACCAAAGATCACCGCGCTATGTTTTGCCATGATATCTTTAATTACGGCAATCACTGCTTCATTGAGTTTGGTTCCCTTGCCTAGTTCGCTCTCTAATAGCTCCCCAACGGTAGTCAGAGAGTCTGCCAACATGGTATTGAGAGCAATCAAAGGACCAGAAACCGACTGGCTAGAACCGACGGCGCGGAACTCAAAGCGGTTGCCAGTAAAAGCAAAGGGAGAAGTACGATTGCGATCGCCTGCATCTTTAGCCAGAGGTGGCAGGGTGTCTACATCAAATTCCATTTTGCCGCTGTGGCTATACTGCTCATCTAGTTCTCCCGCGGCAATCTTGTTAAATAGTTCCTCCAGTTGAGAACCGAGATAAACCGACATAATTGCGGGAGGAGCTTCATTCGCACCTAAACGATGATCGTTACTGGCGTTAGCGATTACCGCTCGCATCAAAGGTCCGTACATATGTACGCCGCGAATTACTGCCGCGCAGAAGACCAAGAACTGTAGGTTTTCGTGGGGCGAATCGCCAGGATCGAGCAGATTGCCTTGAGTTGCATTACCCACAGACCAGTTAACATGCTTACCAGAACCGTTGATGCCAGCAAAGGGTTTTTCGTGTAGCAAACAGACAAAGCCATGCTTCTTCGCAGTCTGACGTAGCAGCGTCATGGTTAACTGCTGATGATCTGAGGCTACGTTGGCTGCCTCAAAATAGGGAGCAATTTCAAACTGACCTGGTGCTACTTCGTTGTGTCTGGTTTTGGCAGGAATACCCAAGCGGTACATTTTCTTTTCTACGTCCTGCATAAACACCTGAACTCGCTCAGGAATCGCCCCAAAGTAATGGTCATCAAACTGCTGACCTTTGGCTGGAGCCTTGCCAAATAAGGTTCTGCCCGCCAACAAAAGATCGGGACGACTATTGGCAAAGTGGGAATCGACTAAAAAGTATTCTTGTTCGGCACCACAGCTAGAGTTTACCGGAGCAATATCGCTGTAGCCTAGCAGCTTGAGTACCTTGTTAGCCGCCTTATTCATCGCGCCAATCGAGCGCAACAGAGGAGTTTTTTTATCTAGAGCTTCTCCTGTCCAGGAAACAAAAACTGTGGGGATACAAAGCGTTACCCCATTGTCGGTTTCCATTAAGTAGGCGGGGCTAGTTACGTCCCAGGCAGTGTAGCCTCTGGCTTCAAAAGTCGAGCGAATCCCGCCGTTGGGGAAAGACGAACCATCAGGTTCACCCTGAACTAGCAGCTTGCCCGCAAATTCAGCGATCGCACTACCATCACTTTGAGTCGAGATAAAGCCATCGTGCTTTTCAGCCGTGGCGTTGGTCATGGGATAAAAAACGTGAGCATAATATGATGCACCCTTAGAAATAGCCCAATCCTTCATGGCTGAGGCTACTGTATCGGCAATGGAAACATCTAGTTCTTCACCTGCTTCAATAGTTTTTTTCAAAGACTTGAATACAGCCTTGGGCAGACATTGTTTCATTTTGCTCAGGCTGAAAACATCTACTGCCCATAGATCTTCCAAGCGACCTGGAGCTCCTACAGGAATCGGTTCCCGTTCGGTGATTTGATAAATTGCTTGAGTGCGAGATTCGTATCCCATGACAGTTATATTGTTATTGCAAGTATTTATTTCTATCGATCGTACTTGGTTGCAATTTTGGAAAATGTAAATTTAGTCACAGTTTTTTTTCATCACAAACTTTATGGAGCTCTGACCCCAGACATTAAAAGTTGCTAAACTCATTAAAGCGATCAATATTATTCCAAACCCCTGTTAAGTTTTGATCCGCTAGACAGATATAATTAAATGCCGAGGATTGCGTCTCGAAGCATTTTCAACTTAATTTACTCACTAAAATTGCTTTTAAGTACTTCACTCTTCCAGATTAATTGTCGGCAGCAGAGTCTTGAGAGAAGTTACCGAATATTTTAAGGCTCTGTTAACCTGCTCTGACCTTTAGTCATTTTGGGTCTTATAGCCCCCAAAAGTTTAGGAAAGTTAATCTTTGTCCCAAAATTGCTCTGCTGTGGTTAAAAACAAAGATGAAGATGTCAAAATCTAAAGTAAACCGTAGTCGTTGCTACGACTTATGAGATTATTAATAAGAGTAGCTTAAGACATAGCTTAAATTAATAGTCAGAAATTAGATAAATTTAAAAAAAATTGCTGTTGGGAGAAATTTGGGAAGATGCGTGACGCTGTTACCAACTTAATTAGAAATTATGATATTGCAGGTCGTTATCTAGATCGCAACGCCATGGATAGCCTCAAAGACTTTTTTGCCTCTGGCAATGCGCGAGTAGCTGTGGCAACTATGGTTAGCGGTAACGCGGCGACAATTGTGAAAAATGCTGGACTGAAGTTGTTTGAAGAAGTGCCCGAACTAATTAGTCCAGGGGGCAATGCCTATACGACTCGTCGTTATTCAGCTTGCTTGCGAGACATGGATTATTATCTGCGCTACGCTAGCTATGCTCTAGTGGCGGGCAGTATGGATGTGCTGGACGAGAGAGTTTTGCAAGGTCTACGAGAAACGTATAATTCTTTGGGAGTGCCTATTGGTCCTACAGTGGTGGGCATTGGCATCATGAAAGATATGCTCAAAGAAATGGCGGCAGAAGGTGGAGTGGAGAATACTAGCTTTATTGATGAGCCTTTTGAATACATGACTAAAGAATTGAGCGAAGTTTCAGTCTAGACAATCTCGGACTACTTTTGCTCTCATAGTTCGGTCAGAGATAGTGGGCAAACAAACCTAGCTCATCGTCCCAACAGCAATCTTGCGCTATGGGGCGATTTTATTTTGCCTATGATTCCTTTTCAGCACTGTTCTAAAGCCAGGACTATTAATGATGAACCGAACGTAAATATTTATATTGTGGGCTGGTTAGAAAGCAGAAGCAACTATCGCTACTGCCCTACTGTTTCAGTGCTTCGGTACGGTAAACCACACTAAAACAACTGTTGCCAAGGGTTACGTAGTTTAGCTAAATTAGCACTCGGATGGTGAGAGTGCTAATCTAAATTAAGAGGCAACTTTTACCTCAAACACTACTCGAAATATTTTCAAGTCTTTAGTTATCTGGAGAATTTTGCATGGCAGCTATTAGTATCAACGTTACAACTGTAAAACCATTAGGCGATCGCGTATTCATTAAAGTGAGTGCTAGCGAAGAGAAAACTGCTGGCGGAATTTTGTTACCCGATGCAGCCAAAGAAAAGCCTCAAGTTGGTGAAGTTGTTGGTGTTGGCCCTGGCAAGCCCAAAGATGATGGTGGTCACACGCCTTTAGAAGTGAAGGTGGGAGATAAAGTGCTTTACTCCAAATATGCTGGTACCGATATCAAGTTAGGTGGTGAAGACTATGTGTTGCTGTCGGAAAAAGATATCTTGGCAGCAGTTTCTTAATTTGTCTTTTGATTAGGTTATCAGTTAGTTACCCAGATTAAGGTTGTAGCTACTGGCAATTTTTAATCACAGATCGAGAATGTTTACTATTCACTGTTCATCTTTTCATTAAAGGCAAATCAAAATAAATGGCTAAATCTATTATTTATAACGACGAAGCCCGTCGTGCATTAGAAAAAGGAATCGATTTATTGGCTGAAGCGGTAGCCGTTACCCTTGGCCCCAAAGGACGCAATGTCGTCCTCGAAAAAAAATTTGGCGCGCCCCAAATTGTCAATGATGGGGTAACGAT
This sequence comes from Cyanobacteria bacterium J06648_1, assembly GCA_039817275.1. Classification (GTDB taxonomy): domain Bacteria; phylum Cyanobacteriota; class Cyanobacteriia; order Cyanobacteriales; family Xenococcaceae; genus Waterburya. The sequence goes on from JBCBWB010000002.1 coordinate 86,307, forward strand.
CGCCAAAGAAATTGAATTAGAAGATCACATCGAGAATACTGGCGTATCTTTGATTCGTCAAGCCGCTTCCAAGACCAACGATGTGGCAGGTGATGGAACTACCACCGCGACAGTTTTGGCTCACGCTATTGTCAAGGAAGGACTCCGTAATGTAGCTGCTGGGGCTAATCCGATTGCGATCAAGCGTGGTATTGATAAAGCGATCGAATATTTAGTAGGCAAGATCCAGGAGCAGGCACAGCCTGTGGGCGACTCCAATGCGATCGCTCAGGTAGGGACTATCTCTGCGGGTAACGACAAAGAAGTGGGCGACATGATTGCTCAAGCAATGGATAAAGTCGGTAAAGAAGGCGTTATCTCCCTTGAAGAAGGTAAGTCCATGACTACCGAACTAGAGATCACTGAAGGGATGCGCTTCGACAAAGGCTATATCTCCCCTTATTTT
>JBCBWB010000300.1:0-3263 GCA_039817275.1 Cyanobacteria bacterium J06648_1
CTTGACGGTGGCGCAGGGGTTGACTCGCTTACAGGTGGAGAAGGTAACGACACTTTGCTGGGGCTAGAAGATAATGATTCCCTGTTTGGCGGCAGCGGTGATGACTTAATCGCGGGCGGTTTGGGCAGTGATTCTCTACGGGGTGATGACGGGAATGATACTTTTGTCCTAACTCCAGGTTCAGGAACAGATATCATCGTCGATTTCGGTCGTGGTAATGATTTACTAGGCTTATCTTCAGGTCTTAACTTTAGCGACCTTTCCTTTAGCGGTAATGATGTTGTTTTGGGAACGGAAACACTTGCTACCCTCAACGGTTTTAGTACAGCTAATCTAACCGAAGCTAATTTTGTCAATATCTAGCTCACCAAGATAATTGAGAGGGGCAAAGCAGATCTTGTGTTCAGTTGGCAAGATCTGCCACCGAAAATACAGCATCAAGTCAAGCAAATTGAACGAAGGCAGGAGGCAGGAGACAGGAGGCAGAGTGCGATCGCCTATAGACTAGATTAATTAGTAAAAATAGAACTCAATAACCCTTGAGAATAAGCAAGGTGAATAGCTTGAATACGGGTGCGAGCCTTTAATTTAGCTACTGCGTTATTAATATGAAACTTGACGGTGCGATCGCTAATAAACAGCTTTTTGGCAATTTCGCGATCGCGTAATCCCTCGGCTAAAAGCTGAACTACTTCTTGTTCCCGATTGGAAAGATCAACTTGAATTTTTGGTGTTTTTTCGTAGGGAAGCGATATTTTGATTTGGGCTATATTATTGGCTGATAGTTCAATTCTTAATTCTCCTCCCGCATCACCAATCAGAGAGTTTATATCTTGGAAAGTACCATCTTGCTGTAGGTTCAACTCTGAAATGAATATAGCCTCTAAATATACTTCTTTGCTGTTATAGGTCAAGCGACAATAGCTACAGTTTCTCGCTTTGAGGGTTTCTGTCGTCTTCAACAAAATGTAAGTAGCAAAGGTACTTAACGATCTTTCTGTACCTAACAAAGTCAATCTAACATCAGGCAAGATGCTCGATATTTGTTCAGAAAGAGGGATATTGCTAGATATTCTGGGTTGATAGGTATTCGACAAGGCTTTTAATTCCGCCTGATTTAACTGAGCATTGTTTATCGCCACAGCTAACGAGCTACAGAGAAAACTTAACGCTTCTAAAAATTCTGTTTCCATTGGTTGATTGCTAAAAACTGCCAGAACTCCGACTGTTTTCCCCGCAATGGCTAAAGGCAAGCCAGCAAAGCCACAAATATTGTTGTCAATTGCCCAATCAGGATCTTTAACCCAAGACTCATTAGCTAATTGATTACTTAAAAAAGGAATACAGTGTTGGGCAATTTTTCCTACCTTATAAGCGCCCATGGGGACTGTCGAAAAATCACCATCTAACCGAGTATATAAGCCTGAAGATGCTACTAATCTCAAAGAAGCGCGATTTTTTTCTACCAGCCAAATACGGGCAAAGGCACAGTTGAATTTAGCGATCAAACCAGCTGTGATTCTCTGAGCAATTTCTTCAGGTTGGCGACAGCCAGATAAGCTTTGATTTAGACTATCTATATTTTGTAGTTTGAACAGTAATTGTGTCGGATCGAGAGACATATCATGATCATCAGGCACAGGATAAAAGTGAAGACGGGTTTATAAATCTATTGAGATCTAAGTTAGATTTTTCTCCTGTATCTAAAGTTACAAACTGCCGAACAGTTGATATTGGACAATTGGGCATAGGCAAAAAACAGCTTCAACTGCTTACTTTCTAAATATCTCTTGCCAATATGTTTGATGAAAAATTTATTAAGTATTGCTCTGTTTACTTACTCGACAAAACCTAGAGGAGGAGTAATTCATACAATTGAGTTGGCAGAGGCACTACAGGCATCGGGACATAAGGTTTGTATCTATGCCTTAGATAAAGACAATATTGGCTTTCACCGTCGTCTGCACTGTCCTAGTAAATTAATTCCCACCAAACCCGCGGCAGATCGGCAACTGCTGTTGCAAAGAAAACAGAATTACTTAAACCAAGGAAGAGAAAATATCAGACAGCAGGATTCTCATCCGATAGATGAGCTAATCAAGCAGCGGATACAAGAGTTTACTAGCTACCTATGTCAAGAAGCTGATCAATACGATATTTATCATTCCCAAGACTGTATTAGTGCCAATGCTTTACAAGTCCTGCGCTCTAAACAAATTATTCCTCATTTTATCCGCACCGTACATCATATTGATGAATTCAACAGCCCCTATTTGCAGGATTGTCACGATCGCTCTATCTTAGAACCAGATCTTTGTTTTTGTGTTTCCCAATATTGGCGATCGCAATTAAAACAGCAATATCAAATAGATGCCCCAGTAGTGATCAACGGCGTAAGTACTCAAAGATTTTCTCGTCAGCTCAATGGCAAAGAAGCAGAGTTAAAGGAGCGATTAGGAATTAACGGGAGTCCTGTTTATCTGACCATTGGTGGTATTGAACCCCGCAAAAATTCCCTCAAACTGCTTGAGGCTTTTGGTGAAATATTAAAAGATCATCCCCAAGCACAATTAATTATTGCTGGGGGCGAAACCTTGTTTGATTATGAACCCTACCGCCTAAAATTTTTTGATCTTGTCCAACAAAACCAAATTAAGCTAGGAAAATCTTTGCTCTTACCTGGAGTAATCGAAGATGAAGATTTACCAGTTTTATATCGCTGTGCCGATGCCTTTGTCTTTCCCTCTATCAAAGAGGGATGGGGACTAGTCTTACTTGAAGCGATCGCATCGGGACTACCAGTAATTTCTGCTAATATTCCCCCTTTTACGGAGTTTCTGAATGACAATTCCGCTTTACTAATAGACCCCAATTCTAGTGAAGAGATTGCCAAGGCGATGAAAACTATCTTAAATTCAAGCCTGGCTCAAAAACTAATTAATCATAGTGCAACTATCCCTAGTCAATATTCCTGGCAAAAATCCGCCCAAATGCATCTAGATTTGTATGACAAACTACTAGCAAATTAAAATTTGTTCATGATCAATTATCAATTAAATACCCATGCCTGAAATCAACTTTAAAATCCAATGGCCAGACGGTACACAACAAAGCTGCTATTCTCCTTCTTTAGTGGTGAAAAAGTATTTTATTCCTGGTGATACATATCCCCTACTACAGGGAAAACCATAGGCTTGCTTAACACGATCGCTAGCGATATTGAGCGCAGTACGAGATTTTTCGACAAACTCACATAGGGGATA
>JBCBWB010000301.1:0-3245 GCA_039817275.1 Cyanobacteria bacterium J06648_1
TGTTGAGTATCTTACCCATCGTATGATGACCTTTGTTCCAGCGTTGATAAATATCCTTTGCCTGTCCGACGTGTAGAACGAACATTGTTGTTATCGTCTACAACTTTATAAATACCGCAAATTTTTGGAAGCTCTTGTAAATTGTTAATCTGAATTTTATTCATAGTTCTTCAATATGAATATCAGAAAATTGGTTTTCTAACTTAATTCTTTGCCAATCTACGGTTATTTCTGACTCATTTAAGCCAGCTAGTTCTCCTACAGCTATTAAAGATTTACGCAGCATATTTTCTGATGCTTCTAAGTCCTTGAGAGAAATATCCTCTCCTTGAGCACGCTCAAATTTTAGCTGCTGTAAAATTTCTTGCCAATGAGATTTATAGCGTAGATCTTTATTTTGCACCAAATCTGAACGCTCTGTTTTCAGCTGTTTAGTACTTATAGTTTGGGTGAGTTGATATGTTTCTTGTTTCATCTGTCTGAGTTTTATCATCAACTTTCCTCAACTAGCTTGGCATATCTAATTGCCGATTTAACTATTTTTAGTACTTGAGAACGCTCCAAGTTGAAAATAGTACAACCTTGTTTGATTGCTTTGTTAACCGAACGAGTAGCATAAATGGCTTTTATTTTTTCTGCTATTTGGGGATCAATATCTTCGTCCTTAACTAATTTTTCAATTAGCTTTTTTTGCACTCGATAAGTATCATTCCAAACTCTTAGGCTTCTTTGACTGCTTTCTAGATTACCAATTTTCTGAATCTTTTCCGACCAATCATCCAAAAGATTAACCACCGCCGAAGCTGTGCCAACTTTCGCCTGATTAAATATTTTTTTGAGCAGACTACTCTTTAAATGACTATCCTTAATCACCTTGACATGTTCTTGGTGATATTTCTCTAAAACCTTTTCTGCTGCAACTGTTACTGCCTTTTTTTGCTGATAGCCATTTACGTAATCCTGCTGTTGGCGAACTTCGTCTAATACTTCATCATAGTTAGTCATATTATGACGATAATGATTAAAAAGTTCTTTACCTTTCACTGTTTCGTAATCGACTGTATTTCCATTTTTATCTATGATTTGATAAAGATTTTCAGGGTTAGTCAACTCTATTTTGTCGCGCGGATCAATATTCTCATTAGTACTCATAATATAAAAGGTTTTTATGCTTCTATATCAATATAGTTCTGTATACTACTCAATAATGCGATCGCGATCGCATTTGAGCCAAGTAAATATACGAAACAAAGTCTAGTTGTCTACCTTTAACGATGATTGGAACGAAAATAGCTCAAGCAGAATTGTAACTCAAGCAAGTTTTAGAGGTTGTGTTTCCTTAATCTGTAGAGCTTCAGTTAAATTTAATGTGACCTATTTTCACCTGTCTTCTCAACATTGGTAGATAGCTAAACAACCCCAACCAGCCTAAGCGACTTTTATAGCGGTCTAAATAGTAGTAGCGACCGATTAATTTTACCTGTTCATTCCAGGTTTCGATCGCCCGTAAATTTTTAATTCCCCACTGGTAGGATGCTTCTATGCCGAGTTTGCCCGAATTGAGATTGCTGTTCTGCGCTAAGAATACCCCTAAAGAGTCAAAGATCATTTCTGATTGGGCAAAGTTAGTCTGAATTTTGGCAATCAACCGTTTTACCTCTGATTCAGACAGAAACATCAGTACACCTTCGGCGATAAATAGAACCCGGCCTGGTTTAGTCGCCTTTACCTGATCGATCCAGGCAAAATCCAAAATTGAATGGCTGAGATATTGCGATCGCACTGATGCGCCAATCAAACTGTTCCATACAGGCTGAACTCCAGGCAAGTCGATATTGATCCACTTAGCTTTGCCATTATCTAGACGAAAGAATCTGGTACACAAACCTGCACCCAAATTAACAATCGTCGTATCGGGATACTGAGTTATAAACTTTTGCACCAGCTCATCAATCACCTTGGTGCGAATGGCAATAATCGCCTGACTTAGTTCTGAATTGTAGCCAGAAAAATCGTAATTAATCCGCTCAATAATCTCAACTGATTTATAGTCTTGAATTATGCCATTTTGTCTTCTCGCCTCCAGGCTTCTCATGTAGAGAGTAATTAGAAGTGTCTGGGAAACCTGGTTGAGCCGATCAACATTGACACAATTATCGGTCATAATCTCAGTAAAAATAGTTTTAATAGCTAGTATTAACTAGTCGTAATTTAAGCATAAAAAGTTTATTTTTGCTCTAAGTAGAACTGATAGCGATCGCGTAGCTGTGCCGCATCAAGATTTTTTGTCCAATATTCTACTAGTGCATGACCAAACGCCCAGGCATTATTGTTTCCCACCTCGTTATTTTCTAGTAGTAAAGACCAAATCGAGCGCAAATCGAAACTACGGTCAGCATCAAGTAGATTATATAGCTCGTACGCCATCTGGAGCTTGCCCAAAACAACTGGAGCCTGCTCAACGGGAATTTGTTCGGCTAAGACGTAAGCTAAGGCACTGTTGCCTGTAGTCATGGTGGAAATGAACTGCAAAATAGGACTTTTGAGCAAAGAGGTCAAACCCTGGGTAGTTGCCATCTGGCGGGTATAGCGATCAATAATTTGACCTGCGGCATTACTGCGGGCTTCCAAATCGCGGAGAAAACGGGACAGACGCAGTTGTTTACTCGGAGCGATCGCCTGGATTAATTCGTTGGCTAAGGTAGGGGTATTCCACCCAGAGCGATGGTTAGTGAGATCTTCGGTAACTACTGGTAGGACTAGTTCGCAGATTGCCCCTAATTGTTCAGCTCGATAGATCGTCGCCTCACGGATCGATTTTTCTTTGGGCCGCATCCCCTCCCGCCAGTCGTAAGGCGGATTCCATTCCCGAATTGGTCGCAGACGATCCACCTGAGTTACAATCGCGATCGCATTTAAGTCGGGCAGGTCTTGTTTGAGAGTTTGCAAGAAGTCTAGATCCATCTGGAGGGCAGGATCTAAAGCTGGTGTCACCAAAAGCAATAAATCGGCAGTAGCGGCATATTCTAATACCTGTTCTCGTAATTCAGGGCGATTTACCTGTTCGTAGCCAGGAGTATCCAGCAGGTTCAATGTTTCTTGGGTGGGGGTTGTCCAGGTATAGTTTTTGATGCGATCAGTACTGGGTAGGATATCCACCTCAGCTTTGTCGGCTTGAAAGAGAGTGTTGATCAGGCTGCTTTTTCCTGCCCCCGTACGCCCCACCAGAATAATATTAACGGGCT
>JBCBWB010000302.1:0-3203 GCA_039817275.1 Cyanobacteria bacterium J06648_1
AGGTTGCTCTAGCTAATACAGCGATCGCGCCAGTAACAGAAGCAGCAGGGGCATATCTTGCACCAGATTTTGAGGTAAGGTGGTAAACACTCTTTTTCTCGCCAATACTAGACTTGAGTTGAGTCTGAGCGGTTGCTGTAGTCATCGCAAATAGTTAATCTAGCGATCTGGTTTCATTCCAAAATATCATTTATAGAGCAGCGAAAAAACTGCTAATTAAACCCCGTCTACACCTCAAGCTATCTAAGATTGTTGGCGATCGAGTTGAAGAATATGACCAGTTGCGGAGAAACTTTCATTTCCACTAAGTTTTCCTGTCTTAGTTGCGATAATTTTGAATCCCTCACTTTGATAAAGATTAAGTGCTGCATCATTGCCACTCAGTACAGAAGTGTAGACAATGCTTCCGCAACTAGCGATCGCCTGTCTTAATAATCTCCGCCCAATTCCCTGCCGATAACGATCTGGCAAGACATAGAGCCAAGTTATCTCGGTCATTTCGTTATCCATAGCAACAAATCCCAGCACCAGTTCGTTGTCTTCAGCTACCCAGACATCTCCTGCAAACAACTCTTCATTTTCCGCTGTTTGTTCCAATGAGAGAAAAGCCTCTACACCAACTGATGCCCTTAATTCATCTAGTCTGGCGCGATCGTGAATAGTTGCGATCGCATCCCAGTCTCTTGGTTGATATTTTCTTAGCTGGATCATATTTAACACCGAAGATAAGTTCGTCTTAATTGATGCAACCTTGACTACAGCTAGTTTTTATGAAAAAGGCTTGTTGTTTTCTTCATAAGCCAGAAGGAGCATTATCTAACAAAGCACTCATCATTTTCTCGAAGTTTCGCCGAAAAACTACAGCGAGCAAACCACAGGAAACAGTGGTTGCAGTCATTTCCCACCAAAAGTGATTGACCTGCCAGACGCCGCCAAACAAGGTAAAAACAATTAGTCCAGCACCAGCACCGCCTGAAAATAGTAGTACTGTTTTTTTGAAAGTGCGAGATCCGTTTGCTATCTCTTTATCTGTCACGATCTTTACTCCCATAATTTACTTAACTATGTTTTGGGTTATTTTTAGCTTGATTTTAGTGAAATTTTAACGCCACATTAGATTCTAATTTATTCCAGTTTAGCGATCGCCTTGATGCATATTACGCTAGTTATTTTCTAGCATTTTAAGCTCGTAATTCCTGTCTGGCTTGAGTCAGAACTTGTCCCGCAGATTGAGCAAAAACCACCGTAAGTAATAGTCCTAAAATGAAATCTGGCAAAAACGAGCCAGTTAGAAATACCAATCCCGCAGTTATTAACACTGAAGTATTGGCAATAATGTCATTACGGGAACATAGCCAAACCGAAGACATATTAATATTGTCGTTACGGTGACGAATCAGCAGCAAAAAGCAGATTAGATTAGCTACTAAAGCCAAAATACCAATCTCGCTCATCAAACTAGCTGTAGGGACGGTTTGAGCAAATAATTGATAAGTAGCTCTAGCAAACACAGCGATTGCCGTAAGAAACATAATACCGCCTTTGAGTATTGCCGATCGCGCCTGAGCTTTTTGACCTTTTTGAATCACGTAAAGGCTACAGCCATAAACCAAAGCATCCCCCAGCATATCTAAGGAATCACCAGTTAGGGATAAAGAAGCCGCTTTGATTCCCCCGCTAAACTCTACCCCGAACATCACCGCATTGATTATCAAAATAATCCATAATACTTTGCTCTGGCGTTTTTGGAGCTTTTCTAATTCCTTTGCTTTACCTTGACAACAATGTTCTGCCATTTTTGCTTTAACGTTCAAAAGATTGTTTGAATGAAATTATTATATCTTCAAACATTCAAAAGAACATTAGAATGTAAATCAAATTAAAATGATAAAAATTAAAACGTACTAAGTGAAAGCTATACCAATTCCCGTAAAGAATAGACGAGTATATCAGTTACACGCCGATCTTTTAGGGAATAATAAGCCAATTTACCGTCATTACGATACTTTAGTAATTTCAAATCTCGCATTTTCCGCAAGTGATGGGAAGCGGTAGCGATTTTGACGTTCAACATGGCTGCAATATCGCAGACACAAAGCTCATCACCGTTTCTGAGGGCATAAAGTATCTTAGCCCGCGATCGATCTGCCAAAACACCAAACATAACCGTCATTTCCTCTAAAGTATCTTCTGACGGAAAAGTTTCCCTAATTTGAGTAACTAACTCGGTGTTGAAACATCTTACCTGACAAAGATCGTCTGTTTTGGTTTTACTCACGGATATTTAGGGATAATGGCTACATGTATTCAGTTCAATGGTACAAGTTACTCTAATTGTTTGAGCAAACTTGCCCTACAAGATACGTTGAAAATATAGATTGCGATAGTAAACATTAAATTTAATCTTGTGAAACAGCTTAAAATCATTATCGAAAAAAATTCAGATGGATGTGTAGCTTATCCTGTGGGCGTTGTCGGTGCAGTCGTTGGGCAAGGAGACACCTATGAAGAAGCTTTATCAGACGTAAAATCAGCGATTGATTGCTACATTGAAGTATTTGGAAAAGAAATGTTAGAAGATACTCCTTCCGAAGTATTTATAACTGAGGCGAGAATTGCTGTTTGATGCCAAAGTTTCCAGTAGATGCACCAAAAAAGCGAGTAATAAAAGTCTTTAAATTTCGGGGTTTGAAGTAATTCGAGAAAGAGAGCATATTGTTATGCAAAGAGAAAATGAAGATGGAACGATTACCCCTTAGTTATGCCCAATCATTCCAGAATTAAAAATGGTACGCTAAGAGCAATTTGTCCGCAAATTGATATTTCAAGAAAGAAATTTTTAGAGGCATACGATAGAAGCTAATTAAATGAAACGAAGTAAATAAATAATTTATTGACTGTGCGATCGCTCTAATATTTAATACATTCTCAAAGGCGATCACGTTTATTTTTTGCAAGCTCGCGATCGCTATCAAAAAGGTGATTGAATATATTTATGGTGCGGTCTCTCTACTGTTCAACATATTATAAAAAGCGATCGTCTTATCCTCAAACCTATTCAACACAGATGGCAAAACTAAAACGCAATATTTTGTTAATACAATTGCAATTAAACTGATAAATATTATAAATATTTTAGAAAGGCATTATTTAACTTGATAGATGTCAACTATGTAAGGTTGATGATTTGCACCAAAGGCAAT
>JBCBWB010000303.1:0-3145 GCA_039817275.1 Cyanobacteria bacterium J06648_1
GGAGGGGTATCCACAGCCCTTTGGGCAAGCGCGCTATGCGCTTGGGTGCATTCGCACCCGTGGATACCGCTTCGCATAGGGGGAAAGTTCCCCCAATGTGGATCTTGTATCTAAAGATCACTTCTGTACGGCAGAAAAGAGTATTGAGTCTTTCGTTTAATTCACATCAGACGTACTAAATAGACTTTTAGAGATGGGGACAAGTTTTAACTTGTCTCCCTTTTTTCTAGATGCCAATCCTGAATTTATTTCGCAACGTAAGATTTTAACGCCGATAGATCTAAGGCAGCAAAATCTGGGAAGAACTCTAATAGACGTGTAGCTATGCTGGCGACTCCCTCAGCAATATTCGATTCAATATTCAAAGGAATTACAGGATCGTGGAGAGATAAACGCAACAAGAACCAACCGTTTTCTGTGGTTGAGTTGCAGGATATTCTGACCCCTTCATAATTGTTTGGTACAACCGTCCAGTCACTCTGAGCATGAGCAAATTGCTCCAGCCGCTCAATAACCTCGCTGCCGTAAGCTTTGAAGTCATCAGCTTGGATTTTGAGTCGAAATTCCTCGCTCTCGACTGGCTCTTGTAGCTCGGCGATCGCTTCGGTCAACTCCTTGCCCTGCTGTTTTGCTTTGGCTAATTCCACCAGTATTTTAGTGGCTAGATAGGCTCCATCATCGAGAAAGTAATTTTCTTTCATCGCTCCATGTCCAGAGGTTTCGATCGCCAACCAAGATTCTGTTCCTGAGTTATTTAAGCGAATGGACTCATCGATCACGTTTTTATAACCTCGTTTAAAACGATGATGCTTGCCGCCTAGATGTTCAATAAACTGGGTCAAGCCATCAGAGGTAATCGAGTCGGTGACGATAGTTGAACCTGGGTGCTGCTGCAAGACGATTGCCGCCATCAGGGCGATCGCGCGATTTCGATTTAGTTCGTTAGCCTGACTATCTACCGCCGCAGCGCGATCAACATCCGTGTCAAAAATAATGCCCAAGTCTGCCTGATGCTGCCCTACCGCTTGGCAAATAGATGCCATTGCCGCTTCATTTTCAGGGTTAGGGATATGGTTGGGAAACATACCGTCAGGGTCGAGAAATTGACTGCCTGTAGTATCTGCACCTAAAGGTTTTAGCACTTGATCAGCATAAAAACCTCCCGCACCATTACCCGCATCGACAATAATTTTTAAACCAGCTAATGGCTGTTCATAGCGATCGGGATGATTGACTTCTCGCCGTACCGTATCAACTAGCCGTGCCGCATAAATCGAGATAAAGTCTCGTGGTGTAATTGCCCCTTGGCTGGCGTTAGTAAGTAAATCTCCTACTGCGGCAAGAGTGAGAATTGCCTTGATATCAGACTTACCCAAACCACCTTGAGGCGTAAAAAACTTCATGCCGTTACGGTTGAACGGCAAATGACTAGCGGTGAGCATAATTGCCCCATCACAGTCAAATCCTGGCGTTACCGTACTCATAAACATAGCGGGAGTCGAGGCAAGGTCAAAATTATAGACCTGACAACCACAGATCGCCATTCCTTCTATTACCGCCTGGCTTAAGCTTTCTCCAGAGAGACGACTATCTCGACCAATGCTGATGGTTAGATCTGTCGCGGCTTTGCCACTTTGCTGGGTAAGCCACTGAACAAAAGCGTTACCCAAGATTTTGACCACTTCGGGAGTAAGATTTACCGCTTCATCAGGGACACCTTCGAGAGCAACACCACGTATATCAGAACCATTCTGTAGCTTTTGCCAATTGATTGAGCTAATCGTTTGCATAGTTAGAATCAGTTAAAACCAAATTTATGATGGGTAGTCAGGCGGAGGGTCAGTTTCTTGCACCAACACCATATATTAGTAGATATAAATTCTAAAAAATCTCAAACGAGCTTAAAAAATAATTATGCCTTTAATCAAAGTCCAGTCCTCTGTTTCTCAACCCGAAAAGTCAAACATCGAAAGCTTATTGACCGATTTATCGGCGAAACTAGCGCAGCATCTGGGCAAGCCTGAATCTTATGTGATGACTGCTTTTGAAGCTGATGTGCCGATGACTTTTGGTGGTACTCTCGATCCTGCTTGCTATGTAGAGATTAAAAGCGTGGGAACAATGAGTTCGGCGCAAACCAAGCAAATGAGCCAAGACTTCTGTAGTCAAATTAGCGATCGCCTTGCCGTGCCGAGCGATCGCATTTATATTGAATTTGCCGATGCCAAAGGCTATCAATGGGGTTGGAATCATTCAACCTTTGGCTAGAGCGGATTAGATTATGTAAATGATTATTCTTGGTAGAGACGTACTAGATAGTGCATCTCTACTTTGCAGTCCTTCGCTCGTGAGTAAATTAAATCTCGTCCCAGCCAGAAACCCCAGAAGACATCACGTAGCTAGTTACCCCAGCTTCAAAGAAATTAGCTTTAGTGTGACCTTCTTTCTTGGTATCGGAGAATCTCTCTAGGTGACGATAAGGACTCTTGTTGTATAGATCATCAGTATAAAGCGGCTCCAAACCGATCGCCCGCAGACGCATATTCGCCATATATTTTGTATAGTGTTCGGTGCTGTCTTCGGTAACACCCAACACGTTGTCGCCGATGATGTGGTTTGTCCACAGACATTCATGCTGAACGGCAGTATCAAACATTTCATAGATCTGCTCAACGGAGTGAGGGAAGAGCTGCATCGCTTCGGGCAACAGCTTTTGATAGAGTCGTACATGGCTCAATTCATCCCGATTGATCATTTTGAAAATATCGGCGCTACCAGGCATCAGCATCCGTGAAGCCAAGTTGTAGAAGTAGATAAAGCCGTTGTAGAAGTAAATTCCCTCTAGCATATAGTCGGCGAGGAGCGAGACAAAATAGTTTTCGGGAGTCGGGTTATCGACGTATTGCTGATAAATCGAGGCGATAAATTCACAGCGATCAGCAAGAATTTTATCAGTACGCCAAAACTCATAAACGCTGCTACGGCGATCGCCAGGAATAACAGTTTCGATAATATACTGATAACTCTGGTTGTGCATTCCCTCTTGAGAAATCTGCTCTGCCATACAGACGCTGACCTCTGGTGCGGTGACGCAGCTTTTGATGTGGGGAATATTACAGGTTTGTACCGAGTCGAGAAAAGTTAA
>JBCBWB010000304.1:0-3137 GCA_039817275.1 Cyanobacteria bacterium J06648_1
TCTGCTGGCTGTTGCCCTCGCGCCAGGGGAAGCCGATGACGGCAATGACTTTGTAGATGAGCAATTTGGTTCCCTCTTGGGTAATGTCTCTCAAGACACCACTGGAGATGGTTTGGGTAATGAACCTCTTGCAGATGTGACTTTAAGCTTATTGAATGAGAATGGTGTTAACGTCGGTACGACTACTACCGATGCGGCAGGTAACTATAGCTTTGGCGACCTGGCACCTGGAATTTATACCGTTGTGGAAACTAGTCCTGATGGACTGGTAACTGTTGCCGAAAATGAAGGTGGTGCAGATAACGATCGCTCTAATAATGGTGTATTAAGCAGTATTGAAGCTCTAGTTAGTGCGGGAGAAAACGATCTCAATAATGACTTTGTGGAGGCTGTCCCCGCAGAAATTAATGGTCGAGTCTGGGGAGATCGCGATCGCAACGGGATTGAGGGTACATTTGAACCAGGAATCGCTGGTGTTACCGTCGAACTGCTACAAAATGGAGAGGTTATCGGCAGCACTATCAGCGACAGCAACGGTGTCTATCAGTTTACCGAGGTGACTCCTGGAGATGGTTATCGAGTTCTCTTTGACAGCACCAGCTTCCCGAACAGCTACCAAGGTGGTTTTACAACTGCCGATGTTGGTGATTCAACTACTGATTCTGATGTAATTAACTTTAACACTGGAGTAACGACACTGTTTAATTTGGGACCTGCCGCCCTACTGAACGATGTCGATGCTGGTTTGCTCGAACCCGAACTCAATCAAGTTGATGGCACAGCTAGTCCCGATCTATTAGTTGGCACCGCAATAGGTGATGCGATCGCTGGCTACAAAGGACAGGATACTCTCACAGGTGGAGACGGCAACGATCGCTTTATCTACACTGAAACTAGTGATGGGGTAGACATTATTACCGACTTTACGACAGGAGAGGATCAGATCGATCTCAGACCTATTATGAATCAGGAATTGGGCTATACGGGTACAGATGCGATCGCTGATGGCTTGGTAGTCATTGAGGAATACGATTCGGTTGGTAGCATGATTCAAGTGGACTTTGATGGCGCGGGAGATCTTCTGCCCAAGGATGTTGTCTTCTTAGATGGAGTAACCAACATCAACCCCAATACCGACCTGCTGTTCTAATTGTTCTCAACTCTTTTTGCCCCTTTCTGATCAGGAGAGGGGTTGGAGAGAGGTCTGTCATACGCCCTTACGGGCTTGATAAATCAACTTTAAAAAATCAGCATTTATACCTAAAAGAGAAAAATCAATTCTGGGAATACTAAATTAAGTATTTTGATTAATTGCTCAATTCACGGGTATAGATGTCGTGTCCGATCGGTTTCAACTTTGGTCGCAGAAAACGCGAAAGGTATTTGCACGAGCTTTAAGAGGGAAAACTCAGACCAGTAATTTTGATTCTCGACAGTTTAGGCTGTTGGTCATCACCCAGTTTTTTCCCCCAGACTATGCAGCTACAGGACAGCTAATCTATGAGCTGAGTCAGCAACTAAGTAAGCAGGATGTAGCGGTTAGCGTTTTTACAGGACAGCCTGGCTATGCCTACGAACAAAAGCAAGCTCCCACGGTAGAAATAGATCGCCTAGTCAGAATTCAACGGGCAAGATTCAAACAGTTTTACTCGAAGCGGATCAGAAGCAAGACCCTTAACGGGATTATCTTTACTCTAAGATCAGCTTGGTATCTACTCAGAAATGCTCGCCACTATGATGCGGTGATTTTAACTACTGCGCCACCTTTTCTGTCGATTATTGGCTATATTGCGAGCTGGATTTCTAAGCTGGACTATATTTGCTTGGTTTACGATCTCTATCCCGATGTCGTAGTTGAATTAGGGGTTATTTCCGCCCAGAATCCGATCGCGAAACTGTGGCATAAGCTCAACAGTGCAATTTGGCATCGAAGCTCAGAAATAGTGGTCTTGAGCGAAACTATGAAGCAGAGAATTGTGGCTCAACATCCTGCGATCGCCGATAAGATTTCTGTGATTCACAATTGGGCAGATCCAGCCTGGATCAAACCAATTCCCAAAGCCCAGAATTGGTTTGCCCAACAGCATAATATGAGCGATAAGTTTACCGTACTATATTCAGGCAATCTCGGTCACTGTCACGATTTAGATACGATCTTGAATGCGGCAAAATTACTCAGACAAGAGGCAATTCAGTTTGTCTTTATTGGTGCGGGAGCAAAATATCAACATTGCCGCCAAACCGTTGCCGAATTTGAGCTAAACAATTGTTTATTCCTACCCTATCAGGAGCGAGAAAATTTACCCTATTCCCTCACCGCCTGCGATTTAGCCTTGGTAAGTATTGCGCCTGGTTTAGAAGGAGTTGTTGCCCCTAGTAAAGTCTATGGCATTATGGCGGCAGGAAAAGCGATCGCCGCTGTTTGTGAACCTCATTCTTATCTGCGTCAGCTAATTACCGATGCTCACTGTGGTGCCGCCTTTGACAATAACTATAGCCAGCAGCTAGCAGAATTTATTTTAACTCTGGCTAATAATTCCGATCTAACTAACAGTATGGGAGATGCGGGACGTAACTATCTCCAGCAGCATTTTACGCCCCAGCTAATTGCCCAGCAGTATTGTGATGTCTTGGGAGTAGATTCAAATTGGGCAGGCGATCGCTATGAACATCTTTTGTATGGCATGGTGGAAAATCAACCTACCTTTAAATAAAGATCAGATAGGGTTGAGTCAGGCGATACCAACTAATTTCTCGCTCAATTCCCACAGGCGTTTGCCCTTGTTGTCGTCCATTGCTTCATCGGAGATTTCTTGCTCAAAGGCGGTACGGTCTTCCTGCTGACGATTGCCCCAGCTATAGTACACGCCCGATCTGTTGAACTTGGGATCGGCAACGACTTTGCCCACTCTTTCTCCCGCCAATTCTTCGGTTACATAGCCGCCTGTTACATTCTTTTGAAACCAGGGAAAGATAGTCTGAAACAAATTATAGTGATTGCGGAATAAGCCAGTCTCCGCCACGCAGCCAGGATAGAGCGCGTTAAAGATAATTCCTGTCGATTCGTGATAGCGATCGTGCAATTCCCGCATGGTGAGCATGTTGCAGAGTTTGCTATCTTTATAAGCCTTTCCTGG
>JBCBWB010000305.1:0-3097 GCA_039817275.1 Cyanobacteria bacterium J06648_1
AAAAGAAACGGCAAAACGATTTATTCGGAAAAATCTACTTTATTGTTTCCCTACTGGGTACAGTGGTTTACCGATGGTTTTCTCCGTACCGATACCCATAACCGTTTAAAAAACACTTCCAATCACCATATCGATCTGGCTAATGTTTATGGTTTAACCAGAACCCAAACCAACTTACTACGCTCTTTTAGAGGAGGTAAATTCAAAACCCAAAAGCTCAAACGCCAAGATGGAATTGAAGAAGATTATCCCTTATTCTATTATGCCGATCCAGTACAGGGAATAGTCTATCCTCAGTTTGCAGACTTGTATGAACCATTACAAGAAGAACAAAGGCAGCCGACTGAAAAGAAAAAAACTATGTTCGCTATGGGGGTAGAAAGGGCGAACGTCCAGTTTGGCTATGTGATGCTTAATACTCTATGTTTGCGGGAACACAATCGTATTTGCGATATTTTATCGGACAACTATCCCGACTGGGATGATGAAAGACTATTTCAAACCGCTAGAAATGTTGTCATGGTGCTGATTCTCAATATCATCATGGAAGAATATATCTCTCACATTACCCCCTATCACTTTAATTTCTTTGCCGATCCTGAAGCCTTTACCAAAGAAAGTTGGCATCGGGAAAACTGGATGGCGATCGAGTTTAGTATGGTCTATCGTTGGCATAGCGCATTGCCTGAGACTTTTACTTATAACGGCGAACCAACTCCTATTGCTAATTCCTTGTGGAACAACCAAATGTTGATCGATATGGGTTTGGGGGCATTAATGGCAGAAACTTCTTCTCAACCTGGGACGAGAATTGGTTTATTCAATACTCCAGATTTTCCCGTCCAAAAAACCGATGAGGGGATAGTTACTTTTATCGACGTGACCGAACTCGCTACCGTTCAATACGGCAGAATGGCGCAGTTAGCTAGCTACAACGATTATCGCGAACTGTGTGGTTTTCCCAGAGTGACTAATTTTAATCAGATTACAGAAGACGAACATACTCAACAAAAACTCAAAGAATTATATGGCGATGTAGACAAGATTGAATTCTACGTCGGACTTTATGCTGAAGATGTACGAAAGAACTCTGCAATTCCGCCTTTAGTTGCCAGAGTAATTGGAATCGATGCTTTTTCCCAGGCTTTAACCAATCCCCTGTTGTCAGACAAAATATTTAAGCCAGAGACTTTTTCTGATGTGGGTTGGGAAATTATTCAAAATACTAAAACCCTAGCCGATTTAGTCAATCGCAATGTTCCTCAAAGCGATCGTCCATACAAAGTTACCTTTAATCGCTAGTTTGGCTTTAGCAAATCCAATATTGATAACTAAAATGAAATTAGACTTTATGCAGCAGAAAAGATGCTGGGAGATTTTTAACTATATTAAGCACCAATAGTTTATGAATAATTGTGAAGTTTGTAATGTCTGTTCTAATCCAGGAACTTTTGAAGATGCTTTAGAGATTGAAGAAATATTTTCTAATGTTAGAGAATTTAAAGAAGAGAAATTTACAGTTTGGCGTTGTAGTTCTTGTGGATCGATACATTCCAAAGAAGCTTTAGATTTAGACCGCTATTACGAAAATTATATAGTTGGAAAATCGAGCTTTAATTATTTTTTACGATGTGCTTACTACGGTCGACTTAATTTATTACGTAGGCATGGCTTTAAAAAACATCATAGTATACTTGATTATGGTTGCAATCAAGGGCTTTTCTTATTGTTCTTGAACCAATTGGGGTACACAAATACCTTTGGCTACGATACTTACATAGCTAGATATTCCGATCCAGAAGTTTTGAATATGAAATATGATTTCATAACGGGATATGATGTTTTAGAACATACTGATACTCCAAATCAACTATTAGCCAAGGTATCGAGTCTTTTAAAACAACAGGGTCTACTTATAATTGGAACTCCTAATGCTGATGAGGTAAGTTTATCTTGTCCTGAAAGTTTAGAGCTACATCAACCTTTTCACAGACATATTTTATCGAAAAAAGCTTTAAGAGATATCGCACATAATACCAAACTAAATATAGTAGGATTTAATCAAAGGTGGTATTTAGATACTCTTTATCCTTTTGTAAATGCTAGGTTTGCTTTGACATACGTGCGTAAGTCTGAAAATTTTCTCGATGTCTTAGTCGAACCACCTAATTTGCAAACTTTGTTTGTTAACCCACAACTTATCTTGTACGGTTTTATCGGTTATTTTTTTCGGTGGAAAGGGAATATGACAGTAGTGATGCAAAAAAACTATCAAGACTAGGTTTACAAATTTTGACACTCCCAATATTAATGTGTGGAATGAAGACTCGATCGCAGAACGTGCTGCAAAATTAGCAGATATCGCAATCAAAATATGGTCAAGATAAAAATTCACGGCTTCTTTGAAAACAATAAATTGAGTAGCTATAATTGGTTCTTGCACCAAAAACTAATCTGTCGATCGCCTGTAGCAACACGATTTTTAAGGCGATCGCATCCTGCCTGTAACCATTCTTCTCGTTTGGTTGACCAGATACGAATAGTACCATCCCAACTGGCACTGATAATTTTATTGTTATCAGGATTAACGACAACTGCATTGACATAACCTTCATGTCCCCGAAATGGCGTGATCATCTGATTGCCTTGAGTATCCCAAATACGCACTGTGCGATCGCGACTGCCGCTAATAATTTGTTTGCCATCGGGACTAAATACAGCCGAGTTTACTATCCCTTCATGACCGATAAAAGGATCGCTAACCGAGTTATCTTTTAAATTAATCAGGCGCATCGTACCATCACGGCTGCCACTAATAATTTGTTGACCATCGGGACTAAAATTAACCGACATGACTCCGCTATCGTATATGTTTGACCAGGCTTCTAATTCTTTTTTCTGATTTAAGTCCCATAGGCGAATTGTGCGATCGCGACTAGCACTTATTAATTTATTACCATCGGGACTAATAGCGACTGAAGTAACGCCATCTTCATGCCCAGATAATGTAGCCATTGAGTTTCCCTGAATATCCCATAGCGAACATAGTTTTTTTCTTTTCAGTCGGCTGCCTTTGTTCTTCTTGTAATGGTTCATA
>JBCBWB010000306.1:0-3083 GCA_039817275.1 Cyanobacteria bacterium J06648_1
CTCTTCTTGTCGGCTTAAAAGTCCTAGGCAAGGCAAATAAATCGCCTGTAATCGGCGAATTAATCGGCAGATAAACTGTTAGCTGATTTAGTAATTAAAATACCGAT
Source organism: Cyanobacteria bacterium J06648_1 (assembly GCA_039817275.1). Taxonomy (GTDB): domain Bacteria; phylum Cyanobacteriota; class Cyanobacteriia; order Cyanobacteriales; family Xenococcaceae; genus Waterburya. Next base: position 108 of record JBCBWB010000306.1, read on the forward strand.
TGTTTTAACTTTGCATCAATAATTCGTCAGCTTAGACAGTGCTTCTTTACAAACAGTTCAAGAGTTGATGTGTAATCATTTTTTTCGCCACCGATCCATTAGAATAATTTGAAATATAAGTTTTGAAACTTGTTCTGGCAAAAGTATTAAAAATTAAAGTTGTTTAGGTATATTAAATGATTACTATTTTATTAGTAGACGATCAGGCTCTTCTCTGCGAGGTGCTCAAAACTTGGCTTGACGTAGAAAAGGATATTAATGTTCTGGGAATTGCCCATAATGGTCAAGATGCGATCGCCAAAGTAGAAGAACTACAGCCCGATGTCGTGCTAATGGATATTGATATGCCGCAGATGGATGGCTTACAGGCTACTAAGATTATTTCCCAAAGATTTTCCAAGGTTAAGGTAATTATTTTGAGCGGTCACGATGATGATGTTTATCTGGGAAAATCCTTGCGTGCGGGGGCAAAAGGATATCTGCTGAAAAACACTACTGCCGATGAACTAGTTAAGAAAATACGTTCGGTTCATAGCAATGTTAATTTGTTAAAGTCAGTTCGCAATGACAATTCTTTAGTTCCTTTGCAAGCTCGGCTAGAGGAATTAATCGAAACTTACCGCCTAAAGCTAGATGATATGGTGGCAGAACATAATGCTCAGCATGCGTCAGAAAATTTAATTGAGATCGAGCAAAAACTAGTACAGCGCCTCGATGAATTAGAAACCAAAATCGATAGTAACCAAGGCAGCAAGATCAATCAGCTAGAACAAAAAAATCAGACTAGTTGGAAATCAATTCGTCGCGAATTACTCAACGTTAATAGTCAGTTTAATCAGGCAAATCGCAGCTTAAGCAGTCAATTCAATCAGCAAGTTAATAATCTTAGACAAGATCTCGAAAGCCAACTAGCAGAAGCCCTAGATGACTGGTCACGTCAGCGTGCAGCCCTACAGGAATGGGCAGTCCAACGCGATGAAATGCGCCCCGATCTAGAGGACTATGAAGTAAAAAGTCGTCAAGAGTTGATGTCTGTAGTTGATCCGATGCGAGCAACCCTAGGAGATGTGGATCGACGATTCAAAACTATGCAGGGATGGTTAAAAGCCTGTGGCTTATTTTCTCTGTTGGCGATCGCTCTTTCAGGATACGTACTGGCATCTCAGATTAGATCGGGAGACTCTTTGCTAATTCCCAGTCAGATTATCCCTCGCCAAGATGGGGAATAATCTCAGTAGCAGGAAGCTAGAGGTAATAAGTAATAAGTAAGAGGTAACAAAGGCGCAGATCGTCGCGGAACGAATGTTTCATCGTCTCCTTCGGAAAAAGGGCTTGCACTAAAGCACTAGCTTCGCGTCGCCCGCATGTGTGGCGACTCTCTGAGTCGCACACTGGGACGCAAAGCGTCCGTGCCGCATGTAGTAATAGCTAGGGCGATCGCTTTTATGAAGCCTTCATCGGTAAATTCGGCACTGAGCTAGATGGTTAAAGACTATCCTAAGGATGATGAATTAAGGGTGAATAAATGTTCAGATTGGGGTAGTAAGCATCTCAATTTAAAACCCTATTATGAATTTAGACAGCATCCCTCAAGAAAGTCAGAAGCTAATGAATCAAGTCACTAACGCTGTAGAAAAGACAGGGAAGAAAGTTGCCAACCAAGTATCTAATATTGCTAACGGTAAAGGAGAAGAAATTACCGAAGATGCAATTCAGGCTGCGGTAGACCAAGCTTTAGATGTGATCCAAGTAGCGGGAGCAAGAGTGAGAGAAAAGAATCTCAATGCAGAGCGAGTTACTTTAGAAGTAGGTGTGGGCGTGGTCAATGTGGCTCACCTCAAAATTACGACAGACATTCCTGGTACAGATAGTGCGGAAGAGGTTGATGTCGAACTTAGTTAGCTAGAGCCAGATGCCTCCGCTTTGGTGATAGGAATAGTAACAGTAAAGATCGTACCCTTTTCTAATTCACTTTCCACAGAGATTGTACCTTGATGTAGCTCAGTATAGTCTTTGGCGATCGCCAGTCCTAAACCAGTCCCCTGTTGATTGTGGGAATTACTCCCCCGATAAAAAGAATCAAACAGATAGGGTAGATCTTCTGGGGGAATGCCTATACCGCGATCGCGAATAGTGAAGTTTAAAGAATCATTTTCGGCGCTAACGGTAAAATAAACTACGCTGTCGGAAGCTGAGTATTTATAGGCGTTGGCTAGTAGGTTAGTCAGTATGTAATTGAGTAGTTTACTATCTAAATTAATCTTTAAAAGCTCAGTTTGGTACTTAAAGTCGATTGTTTGCCGATTAAAAGCAGTTTGAACTTCACTAATCACGCCGTGACAAAACAAATCTAGTTGCAGTGGCGCTGGATTGAACTGAAGCTTATTGAGATCTTTTTGACTAACGATCAGCACATCGTTGAGAAGATTAGTCATTTTATCGACATTGCGTCGTAGCTGCTGAAGAATCTTCTTCTCCTTCTCAGGAGTCAGTCTGTCTCCATAAGTTTCTAAGATCTGTGCCATGCCAGAAATGCTGTTGAGGGGATTGCGAAACTCGTGAGATACGGTAGAAACAAAGCGCGATTTGATTTGATTTGCCTCTTTTTCTTGAGCTAAAGTGCGATTTAATTTTTCCTGTATTGCTTTTAGTTTGAGAGAATCAGTTCGCGATCGCAACAGCACCCGAATTCTCGTTTGCAGCTCGACTTTTTCGGTAGGAAGATAAACAATACTGTCAATTAGTGGCTCTAGATGATCGGTGGATAAACCCACATCTTGCAGAGTCGTGAGGAATACAAAGGGTAGAAACAGGGGTGCGACACTTTCTCTAATTTCCAGCATTTTATCTCGCAGTAGGTGAATCGCAAACTGATCGATAAAACAAAGGTCGAAGTTCTCTTCTAACAGCTCTGCTCCTACAGTGGCGAAGTCTTCTGCCTGAATCGGAGTCAGAATTTGATAGTACTTTTTCAGT
>JBCBWB010000307.1:0-3073 GCA_039817275.1 Cyanobacteria bacterium J06648_1
GCACACAACTTCCCTCTTGATTTGGCAAGTGGCGAGTCTGCTCCCGTAGCATTGACTGCTCCTTCCATCAACGGTTAATGGCTGCCAGATAGTTATCTGGTTCGAGATAAGATTTATTAAAGGGCGTTCTCGTAATTTGATAAAAACGGGAACGCCTTTTAGTTTTCAAGACGCTTATCAACATCAAACTTATTTAACGAGGAACAAAGCATCATGATTCTAATCTGTTCACTACTAATAGGTTTAATTGCAGTTTCTATCCTTATCGAAACAGAGTCATCAGCTGCCGAACAAACAGAATCTATTCCTGTACCTGTTCGTGTCAACTCAAAAAGATAACTTAATTAAATCAAGTAATACTCTCCTGCGATGGGGAGTTTTTTTTTGTCCAATCGTCGGTGAGGCTGATATCTCCACCGCTGATAATATATATTGTGTCAAAATTGCGATCACTCTAGCATCCTAGAACATCTACCAAAAACCAGGTAAGAACTGCGTCACTGCTCTGACAGTCTGGTTAATTGCTCTAGCTACTTGAATATGAGGCTCGTCGGCTTCAATCGGCATAATCTTGGCTTTTGTCCCACTGTTAAACTCTTCAATAACTAAGTTAGCCGCTTCTAAACCCGTAACGTAGGCTTTCTCTTGCGACCAAGATCCATGACGGGTAACAATCCAGTCTCCACTCAGATAAAGATTGGGAACGTCAATTTTAGCCGAGAGTAAATTCTGATAGCTGCCAGGAAAAAAGTGAGTTACACCTTCCTTGACCCGAATTACGCTGCTGTCTGTTACGGTTGCGGTGCCAAAGGCAGGAATGCAGGCAGCAAGATCGCGATGTACTTTAGCCACGATTTGCTCATCGCTCATTGGTAATAGCTGGTTGGCATGATAGAAATCTGCCTCAACCACGGTATTTGGTTCGTCGTGATATTCATCATGGAGATCGTTGAGATCGAAGAACGTCCAGCCAGTAGTGATATCAAAGCCAAAACAGGCATTAGAAGGTAGAGGAATGTCAATCTTGCGATCAAACCACAGACGGGTAGCCAAAACATCAATGCCTTTCAAATTAGCTAGATTACGAAATTGAGCATAGTTATTGAGGGTGCTGCTGTTTGCGACAATCTTTTTCATGCCTGTAATGCTGACCCCAGAAATAATTGCATCGGCAGCAAAGAACTCCTCCCCACACTGTACCCCGACAGCTTTGCCCGTATCGTCGATCGCAATATCGCTAACTCGCTTGTTAGTTAAAATCTTGCCCCCAGCTCGCTCAATTTCAGCAATCCAGGGTTGAAAAATCTTAGCTCCTACCGTGCCGCGACACCATACCACGTCAAAATCAGGCTGATGCGCCAGGATAAAGTAGTAGAGCATGCCCAAAGCGGCAGCAGCAGAACACTGCTCTCCTGGGGCAAATAAACCTACTAGGAGCATGGGTTCAAAGGATTCTTTATATAGTCTCTCTGATACCCCGTACTGCTTGAATAATTCCCTGGCGGTCATTTTATCGTAGCGTTGCCAAGCCTCATGGGAATTGTCAAAGTCGATCACGGCGTAGAGTAGAGGCAATGCAGAAAGGCGATCGCTCAAAGGTAAGCGCTTGAACCTAGTATAGGCAAAAGTTCCGAGAGGAGAAGGCAGACGCGGCTCATCCTGAAAGATAGGGGACTCTACTTCTAAACCCGCAGGGGAATATTGCGACGAACGAGTAAAGCGAGTGAAAGGATCAAGCTTTAATTCTTTGACTTTACTAAAAATATTGCGATAGGGATACCAAAAACCGTGAATGCCTCCTTCAACCGATTTGCCTCCCGCAGTTTTCCAACCCGCTACTAAACCGCCTGGATGGGGTGCGGCTTCGAGGAGGGTAACATCATAACCTTGCTGAACTAAGTGGGATGTCGCTCCCAAACCTGCCCAACCTGCGCCGATAACGATGACCTTTTTTGCTTCTGACATATGCTAACTGTTGCTTAAATTCGCTCGCCAATCTTACCTATTAACCATATCTCAACTTGAATTTCTGGTTATAGGGTTACGAATAATTAAAGCTGTAAGGGAGATCGCTTTGCCATAGAAACAATATCGGCTAGTAGACCTAATAGTAGTAACGAAGTTGGCGATCGCCATGAATACCGTGGACATTTTCTGTATAAGGCTTTTGGTGATGGACTTGTGAATGATGGCGGCGGTGACGGTTGTGATTAGCGTGATGGGGTCGGTGGTGGTTGCGGTGTCCATGATTACTATGGTGGCGGCGCTGATGATGTACTTTATGTTGGGAACCATTACCGTGAAATTTTTTGAAGAACGGTATCCCTGCTTCGGCTGAGGTGGCAACCGTAAGAGTCAAGAGAGTAGATAGAACCAACGTCGAAAGTTTCATAATCTTCGCCTCGATAGAAAGTAAGTTAAAAACAAAATCTGATTGATTCGATGTTTTTATATTCGCTGCTCTTGCTGAGAAAATTCCCACCTGACTCTGAGTATTGTCTAAACTATTCTGAGCATTTGATTAATTGGCAATCTGTGAGTTGAGCCAACAAAAAGCGATCGCCCTGGCAGGTAATTACCTAAAGCGATCGCCAAAAAGATTGATTGAATTGTACCTACTACTAAACCTTCACAGATTCATTAGTACGCAAAGCTTAATTCACGGCGCTGCCAACTGCACCTTTAAGAGCGGCAACAGCCTGTTCCACACTTCCCCACAGACCCATATCGGGTTCTTGTCCTGCTAGTTCTCTGGTACCAACAAAGTAGAGCATTCCTTTGAGTAGTTCTTGGTGAGCGCGGTTCTCAAAATTGACCTGGTTGAGAGATTCTACTGCGTCCTGTAGTTCGTCGTCCAAGGATTGAGCTACCTTGTGAATTACCAAACCAGTCATAGTTTGCTGGTGTTTTAATAGTTCAAACTGAAAGAATTTGTCGTATTCAGTTAACTCAGAACCATCCATCATCTTCGAGATGGCTTCGGCATGTTTTTGCGTAATGTCGCGTGGCTGGGCGCTGCTGCCAACTTTAGCGATCGCGACAACCTCAAGTATATCGAAGAAGCGATCTCTAA
>JBCBWB010000308.1:0-3028 GCA_039817275.1 Cyanobacteria bacterium J06648_1
CCAATCTCGCGCATTCCCTTGCGCCTTACGGCGACGCGGGGTCGCTCGCCTGATGAGGACGTTACGACTTCCTCATACTCCTCCCGTATAAGAATATTACTTATCGGCTTAATAAACTGAACAGTTGACACTAGTTTTCAAGTGTCTGGAAAAAGTAGAATTTACCAGGGTTAAATTGCATCGGCGAATATCCCTTTACTGTATGAATGCTGAGGATTTTAAAGCTAGTATTGTGAAGTTAATTCACATTACATGTCTGTAACCTGTTTTATCGATTAAGATAATATTCTCCTCGCGGAAACAGATCGGTATTGTAGGGCTGTGGCTTTACTGTTTGAGGGGGAAACTGCATTACCTGTGCTTGGCGTACGTCTTGCCTGACCGCAACTGGATCTATTTCTGCCTGTTCTAGAAAGTTGACTACCTGGGGATCTTCTAACCTCGATAGCAGTAGCTCTTGATCAAACTCGACAGGGCGATCGCTGCCAATCAAGATCCAGAGGTTGCCCGCCATGCCCACTCTCGTAACGTAGGGGAATACGCTCTGCATGGTTTTCTTGGCTCCTGCACCCACGTCCCACTGCACAAAGAATCCCCCTGGTTTGAGACGGGACTGTACCTCACGGAAGAATTCTTGGGAATAGAGCATACCTGCGCGCGATCGCCAGGGTTGGATTGCATCGGCTTCGATAATATCAAATTTCTCCTCACTGACGGTAAGTTCTCGCCGTCCATCGCCAACGATAGTTTCGTAGCGGGGGTCTTGAAAGAGGTATTTGAGTGCCTTTCCTGCTGGTCTACGGGAATATTGCTGTAGAACTGGTAGTTCTGCCCCCAATAGCTCGATAATTTTGATTCTTTTGGTTTGCGGATTTACGCCGATGGTGTGGGGTGTACCGCCCGAACCTAAACCTATAATCATGATCTGTTCGGGATGGGGATGGAGCAAAGCGGGAATACTACCTAACAGTCCGTGAATATGGAGATAGGGGAAATTAGCCTGCATCTGCCCACTTGCCAATAGTTTGCCTTGACCGTTGGTTTCGGCGATCGCCGCGATGCTAGTGGAATCTTCCACTACATTAAAATAGGCGTTTGGCTCAACGGCATGGAGCGCCGCCCAAAGACGGTTGTTGCTGGGAAAGACGACTGTGGCAATTACAGAAACGGCAATTAAAGCAATGACGGGAATCTTTTTAATAATTTGCGATCGCGCTATCAATAGGAAGCTGATGCCGATAACGAGCAATAGCCGAATTGAACCTGCCGTACCAAGGAAATTGAGCAGCCATAAGCCTGTAACTAAGCTACCTAGAGTATTGCCGACAATACTTGCCAGATAAATAAAGCCAACTCGTTTGCCAATTTCGCCATTGTTTTGCTGTACCGCTTTTTGTACCAAGGGGAAATAGAATCCCATCAAGACACTGGGTAGGATGGTAATTATGCCTGGAACAACGAGATATTCAAACAAAATTCCGCCGTTTATATTATTTGGATCGATAAAACCTTCACCCGATCGCAAGCTAGGATGAGCCTGCCAATACAGTCCAATTCCCCAAATGGCGATCGCCGAATAAAGGGCGATCACTCCCTGAATAATGAGAAAGACCTGTTTGGGACGACGAACATAGGCAACTGTTTTTGCCCCCACCATACTGCCAATGGCGCTACCAATCAGAACAAAAGCTAATAAATGTCCATAGGTATAGGCGTTGGACTGGAGAGCGATATCGAGGACGCGAAACCAAATTATTTCCCAGGAAATTGCTGTAAATCCCGATAGAAACACGAGCAAGTACCAAGATCTTAGCGATCGCTGTTTCTTTCTGGCTAATGCGGGTTGGTTTGAGTCAGGCTGCTGAGGCTGTATACGGGGAAATCGCCCTGCCAAGGTGAGCGCCGAAATACCAACAAGGAAACTTAACGCCGCCCCCAGATATACGGTTTTGTCGTAGCCCAAAGTGCCAACGATGTACCAGCCAGAGATTAGAGTTCCCAAGCCTGAACCAAGAGTATTAAAGCCATAGAGCCAGCCAATCAGGGATGCCGCCCCCTCAGCACTGCGGTTGACCGCTTTGGACAGCATCGGCAAAGAAATTCCCATCAATACTGTCGGAATCAAGAGGCTCAGGAAGACGATACCCAAAGTAACGAGTAAAGATTGAGCTAGATGTTGCAGTCTGAGAAACAGCAGATCGTAGAAAATAAAGCGGCTGGCAAGGGCAAAGGTGGCAATTCCCAAGTTGCAGCAGCCATAGACAGCCACACACCTTTTGCTGCTCAGGCGATCGCTGATTGAACCCCCCAGCAGATTTCCCAAACCCAACCCAAACAAGTAAGAGGCAACAATAATTGTGACCGAACGTACATCCGAGCCAGAGAACAAACCCAGCATTCTTTGCCAGGCTACCTGATAAAGCAGAGCAGTAAAACCAGATATGAAGTAGAGCAAAAATAATAATGGGGTTGCCCTAAAGCTTCGATTAGAGATAGAAGGGTCAGTTTTAAGAGTCAACATGAAAGGCGATCGTCAACAACAAAATCAAGCCTAAAAAATCAAAGCCTAAAAATCAACTCTATTCTGTCTTTCTTTGGCGAAATAGTGTGATAGTCGCTAGATAGATTTATTAATTTAAATTAAGGTTAGTTTTCTTCGCTAGGCGATCGCTTCTAAGACAATAAACCAATCAAAAATAGACCCAGATCCCTACCACCAGATAACTTTAGCAGCGGCAGCATATCCTCATAACCTAGCTTTAAATGCGATCGCGTAAATTAGTCCTGGGTACAATGTGGAAAATTGAATCAGCAATAACCTATTAGATTTCTGCGACTAAATATGTACTATTTATCTTTTCTGATCTTAATTCCTGGCACTCTGCTGAGTTTGTGGGCGCAAAACAATATTAAAAGTACTTACCGACGCTATGCTCAAGTGCGATCGCAAATGGGAATGACAGGCTCAGAAGTAGCCCAAACGATCCTGCACAATATGGGCATTACTGATGTCAAGGTAGAAGCTGTG
>JBCBWB010000309.1:0-2971 GCA_039817275.1 Cyanobacteria bacterium J06648_1
CTTTTTCTCGTACCTGTCGTAGATTGAGATGGCTAACTTTGTTGCCCTGTATTTCAAACCACAATGATTCTTTCTCGGTGGGGGAGGAAAGGGGAGTTTGAATTGTAATGTTGGTTTTGGGGCTGCTACCTGTAGCAATTAGGGTGGCAAAGAGGCTGATAAACATCAAGACCCCCACGGTATTTGTCAGAATGTCGAGGAAAGAATCTAAATTTTGGCTGTTACTGTTATTTCTACGTCTGGCTCTACTTCTCATAATTGCTCTAGCTTTCTATCTTGAGGTCTAAACCATACTCTAAAGGTTCGTAGCCGATATCGATCCCTTCTTCTTGGACTAACTCGCGTGCTTTTTCAAACATTTCTAAGCCATCGGGACGCAGAATCAAGATTAAGTATTGTTCATCCCGATTGGCTTTAAGCTGAGCAATGGTCTGTCTGAGGGGCGACTCTTCATCGTATAAATCTGCTCTAGGGGCAAACTGTTTACTAGGATGAAGAATAAAACCATTTTCTCGCGCTTCTAAATATAGAGGAGTCTTACTTTGGTTAGACCCCTGACTATCTTCGTCAGCTTTGGCTACTACGACTGCCTCTTGGGGTTCAAGCGCTTGGGTAGTTAGGACGATGATTAGCAGAATTAGCGTCCCAATGGTGCAGGCAAGGACAGAAAGGAAAGGAAACAGTTCGACCTCTGTTTGCTGTTTGCGGCGAATACTACGTCTAGGCATAATGATCGGTCTAGGTAGGGAAATTTTGCAGATGACTATCCATTTTTACCGTTGTCCTGTTCCACCAGAGTAATCCGACGGGGTTTATTTAGCTGCTGGAGGATAGGCTGTAGCTGACTTAAGTTTTCTTTGACTCCCGACAGGACATTTTCTAACTGAGCTGTTTTTTCGAGAGAGGCAAAACTTCTTTCTAAGCCTTGTTGAACCAGACTGAAATCTGACATTTTTTGCGTAGCTGCCTCTAGTGAGCCAACGCGAGATTCTAGTATCTGAGCCGCTTTTTCTAGCTGTTGGCTGATGCCCTGAGTCTGTGTATTAAGATCATTAGCTGCCGCCATGTTTTTGCTTCTAATCTCTTCTACCACAGAGCGAATTTGCTGAACTAATTCCTGATTGGTTTTTTGCTGTTGGGCAAAGAAAGTGAGAAATTCTTGGCGATCGCGATTTGCCTGTTCTCTCACGTCTGCTGCCTGATTAACGATTTGGGAGCTAATGCCATATACTTTGCTTACCTCACTTAAAAATCCCTTAGAAAGCTTTTCAGAAGCTTTTTCGGCGTAGCTATGGGCAGGATCGATCAGGTCTTCGGGGTTAGGAAAATACTCTTTAATTGCTCCCGCCACTGCCTGATTGATTTGAGCAGGATCTAGCTGGTCGTTTTTCTTGGTTAGTCTGGGTAAGAGTTTGTCGTTGATAAAGACATCAATTCCCAGCAGGAGATTAGATTCATAACGTTCTACTAGTACCAGGGGAATCATTACTAAGACACTGAGGAACAAGGCTAACAACGTGGTGTCAAAAGCCAAACCCAAACTACTTGTGACCGCACCAATACCTTCTTTAATCTGCTCGACATCCCCTGAGTTTTCGAGAAAGCCAGAGAAACCGCTTACTGCGCCACTAATCCCGATTACCGTCCCAATAAATCCCAGTAGAGGTATTGCCCAAACCAAGATTCGAGGAAAGGAATAAGAAGACTCTGAAGCAGTCAGGTAGAAGGAAGAATCATCGATCGCAAATTCATTTGCCGCCGTGCGATCGCCACTTTTGACGTAGGCTTTGAGTACTCGACCACAGCGAATAGCCACCAAATTTCCATCTTTAATCAACCTCTGCTGAAAATAATCAACCTCGTGAGCATATGGCTGGTCTAAAGGTATATGATCGGCAATCCAGATCTTTCTTAATGCTTCTTGTTCTTTGCGCAAGAGTAGAAACTTAAGTACTGCCGTGGCAATTACCACCGCAGCTAAGGCAACTACAATATATTGCACAAATCCCCTCTCAAAGAGCAAAATACCGACGTAGGAGGATCTTAAGGGTGGTAATGCACCAACCAGTAGGTATGTGACTAGAAAAATGCCCGCCGCTACCAGCAATAGTAATATGGGGTTTATTTCTAATTCCTGGCGTTGGGAATGAGAAATGCGGGATTTTTTGGGTTTAAGGTTAAACTTGCTCATATTATTTATTATTTGTAGTTAATCGCGGCGCTTTGCCCAGAAGCTCATTTTGTTCGTAATAACCTACGGTTAATCTCTAGTCAACGTTAGACCTCTGTTAGTTTATCTTCTGATGAGAATGATAATTTGTGGTGTGAGAGAAAAATTTGCTGGTATATAAGTTAAATATTTGCTCAATTTATCTAGACCTAATTGCCTATATTTAGCACAAATACTTTGACATCATTTTTACTACCAGATTTAAGTAAAAAATCTGAATATAATTGTTAATTTTACTCGTTCTAATCAAGCATTTGCCTGCTCAGGCTCCGTAATTTGCCAAAAAAACATTAATGATTTATCGAAATTTCACAGGAATTTGAGCTATAAGTTGGCAACCGAAGAATCTAGCTGGGGAAAGTTATACGAGCTTAATTTGAATCAATCTTAAGGGAAACGATTATGTTGGGGCGATTTGGATAATTTTAAAAGCGATCGCCAAGGGAATTAATTTTGGTGAGAACAAAACTGAATTGCAGCTAGATTACGTATATTGCTGAAAGAAACTATGTTGATCGTGCTACTAAACAAGAACCATCTGTCACTAACTGCTCAAGGAAAACTGATTACAAAATACACTGCAAGATGATTTAATAATTGCCTCTATCAATCGCTGCTTCAAGAGCGATCGCAATATGCGTCCAGTGTGTTCCTCCCTGACAAATTCTGTAGCGTCGGGATAGCAATATTTTAGACTGATCGGCACCAGATAAAAGTCGGGAACAGTCTGTTCTTGCTTGG
>JBCBWB010000030.1:0-34750 GCA_039817275.1 Cyanobacteria bacterium J06648_1
GGCTTGATAGCTTGAAAAATATACTCAGCATTTGTGCCTTAGCTCACGACATGGTGCATATCTTTGAACTAACTCCCGTCAATCACTCTCGGAAAAGATGTTCTGGGGCAAGTGAAATGGAAACAGCGAACAAGTTGCTGCGCTACGTCCAAAATCTAAATCTGGATTTAGCATCGTCAAAAGGCGATCACTCATTTGTATTTAGCGATCGCGAACAGCAGATAATTAGAGAGGCTATTCTCGCAACGATCTGTGTCCCAGATCCCTACGGCAGCAGAACGGAAAACGTCTCCGCTTCTCCCTCAATCTATCAACCCTATCTTTATAATTCTGACAAAAAGATTTCTCTGGTTGGTGGCATTATCGCCCTGGCTGATCTAGGAACTCTCGGTATGGACGGTGCAGAAGCATATATCCAAGATGGGATCTCAATCTTTTTGGAAGATAATCCTCATTTTCAGCAATTAATTCGCAGTTGCGATCGTTTTGATTCTACGCAACAGGCGGAAATAAAAGCCCAGCTCCTAAACATGAGTCGCTTTATCGTCGCTCTAGCCTACGAAAGACAAGCTAGATTCGAACCAGAAATCGCTGGATTTGCCTTTGATATTCGTCAGATTTTGCGTCACCAAGTCTTTATCCATTTAAATCAGGAGAGTATCGACCGAGTTGAAGCTTTGGTGCCTAGCAAGACAGAAACTAGCTACTCCGAGTTAATCAATTTCTTCTCTAGCAAGATTTATGCCATCGGCGATTAAACCTTCTAAGTAATATTCTTAATCTTTTATTCTTGGTTGCTATTTAATTGCCGAAGTGCTGACTTGTGATTCTTGCCACAGTCGATACAGACAATATTCAATTTCGGGGCTGAGTTCACAAACAAATACCCCTGCTTCGCTCGTTGATTCTTGAGCAAACCAAGTTCCTAACATTCCCACCTCTAAATACTCTTCATCACAGGGAACTATTTCGATAGGTTGATTTTCTGCCAGACCAATTAGGCTATTGATGCTCGAAGTAATTGGTAATACCAAGCTAGCAATACTAGATTCAACGTAAACACTAACCGCTGCACGCAGATTAACCAGTATTCTGTCTGCTTTCCAAGCTTCAAGCGGCTTGTCTAAATACTCTAAATAAATCTCGCTTTCTAAATATGTGATTTTTAGCATGAGCATTGTTCCTCAAAGATTAAAACTGCACCTGTCCCAGATTCAGGTTTGATGAATGTTCGTGTTTATTGAACTAGTTCATAACTAACTGTTGAATATTATTTGGGCTTTGGCACTGACTCAAATCACCTTTTGATTGTTCATTCCATAGTGAGTAGGCGCCAAAAAAAATCCGCAACTTAAATTCCAAAGCAGCGAGGAATGTTAATTTTTATTAAATTAACGGCTTAATTTAGCATAGTCGTTCAGGGATTTTGTTCCACTTATTTTGTTGTTTTGACGATCGCCTAGAGTCAAATCTTAAGGTGTGATCATCTACTAATTCTTGGTTACAAGTTCTTATACGATTCAGAACTGATGGGTATGCAGCGTCGCTTTTTGTCTGACATAAATAAAATGAGAAAATATTCCCCATCCACAAACAATCGTTGAGGCACGTTATATTATAAATCGAAGGAGAAAGTGTTAGAAACGGCGTTAAATTTGTTGAAAGGGGTTTTCAAACGACAATTTTAATACTACACTTATATTACCGTATATGTCTAGTATCTAGAGGAAAAAAAATGCGAACCCTAACTCGCACATCAACAACAGAAATGGAAGTTACCAGTATTCGTCTAGAGCGGAGTCTCAAAGACAAGCTGAAAGAACTTTCTGGTAATCAAGGTTATCAAGCTTTAATTCGAGATATTTTATGGAACTACGTTCATCAAAAATCTGGAGATTATCGCCCTCAATTTGCTCGTTCTGACATTCGTGCCACTATGGAAGCGACAGCTCGTAAAGATGAAAGCTGTGCCCTTACTGGCAAATTGATTCAAGAGAGTGAACCAATGTTGCTTGGCTTTACTATCTATGGTGACTTAGTTCCTCTAAGCGTCAGTAGTGTAACCGAATAGTATTTTGGGTCGGGGAAGAAGGAACTTGCAGTATTTACCATATTGCTAAGATATATCTGGCTCTATTTGAGCCAACCTTCTTCCCGATGAAGCCAGTTTTAGATACAGAGACTTAATAGACATATAATTTTACAGTTCCACGTAATTGCCTCAAAGATACAAAGATAAATACAAAAATATTGTTTAATTACCTTGATGTTTTCCCCAATCTAGGTAAAGAATCTAAAATATAAAGCAGAGATTCATTTTGTAACGGTGAGGGGCTATTAATAATTTGACAAAGTTAGATCGTCCCTCTGCTAAAAATGCGATCGCCAATCTCACAGGAGTTTATTTAAGATGACAGAAGCTACTAAGACACTAGAAAGAGGGATTCAATTAACCCCGACAGCTTTCAAGCATATTAAAATGCTGCAAGAGCAACAAGGCAAGGATCTTTGCCTAAGAGTGGGTGTTCGCCAGGGTGGCTGTTCGGGTATGTCATACATGATGGATTTTGAAGAACCCGAAAAAATAAATGATAGCGACGAAGTGTTTGACTATGATGGGTTTCAAATCGTATGCGACCCAAAAAGTCTTCTATATTTATATGGTCTAGTTTTGGACTACAGTAACGCTATGATCGGTGGCGGTTTTGAATTTACCAATCCTAATGCGGCTCAAACTTGCGGTTGTGGCAAGTCTTTTGGAGTTTAAACTCCCTGTTTGAGAGCGATATGGCGACCATAAAATTGAATATTTAGCGCCAGCAGGTTAATTAAATTGACCTGCTTTTTAGTCTTCAAAATTAATCCGCCAATTTAGTTGACTTAAAAATCAATATTGTGTATGATTTCTAAAGTTGATTTAAAAATCAATAAAGGATTTTAGCTAAAGATTAAGAAAAAATCTTGGTAACTAATTGATAGGCAAATTTTATTTATGGAGCAGGAAAATGATTCCTCTAAAGACACAGGATAGCCGAGAAGCGATCGCCAACGCTTTTGAGCAGTTATTAAATCAGTATCAGCAAAATCAGTTTAAAATCGCCACCAAAGAAGAAGAGGTAGCTAAAAGCAGAAATCAGGAGTTGTTAGCCAAGACGAGAGACTATACGGTGGGCAATATTGTCAACGGCATCGCGTCTTTACAGTTAAGCTTTGCCAGCGTTGTGGGGGAGTTAGCAGATGAGCTAGGAGATGAATCTGGCAAGCTAGAAGACTTGAGTCAAGCGATCGCAATTGAGACAGAGCATTTATCTAGGCTCAAACAGGTACGTTTAGTCGCAGATGGGCTCTATATATTAAATCAAGAACATCAGGCGAAAAAAGCCAATTTAAAGATAAATACAGCTCAAGCTAAAGAAAGTATTGAGCAAGAGATTGCCGATACGAGAAAAGAGTGGGAAGTCGAACAGAATGATTTTACTGCCAAAATACAGGAAGCAGCCGAATCTAGCATTCAGCAAAGACAGCTAGAGGTTGCCGACTATCAGTACGAACTGCAAAGACAGCGGACAATAGAGCGAGATGAATACGAGACAGATAAACGACTCCAAGAGCTAGAAATAGCAGAATTAGAAGCTGTTAAAACCAAGGACTGGTCAAAGCGCCAACAGCAGCTAAAAGAGACACAGGCAGAGTTTCTGCATAATCAGGAAGCGATCGCCAGTTTCGATGCCAAGTTAGCAGAAGAATACGGCAAAGCCAAAGGAAAGGCAATCAAAGATGCAGACAGTCAATATAAAGTAGCCGCAGAGCTAAAAGAAAAAGAATGGTCGGCAATCGAACGAGGGTATGAGCTAAAAATTGCCTCTTTGACCACTGTAGTAGAGCGTCAGGTAGAGCAAATTGCCGAAATTACCGTGCAATTACAGGATGCCAATACTCAAGCGCAAAATTTAGCGATACAAGCGTTTCAGAATCAGTAATTAGTAATTAACGTCTGATGTGAATTAGATAAAAGACTTAATGCCCTTTTCTGTCGTACAAAATTTATCTTCCAAATACAAAGATCCATATTGGGGGAACTTTCCCCCAAACCCCCTGATGGGGACGTGACGACTTCCCCATACCCCTCCGTAAAAGAGCTGTACTTTTCGGCTTGATGAGATTTGACCTTGAAACGAATTCTTAAATATCTAAGAAAAATCAAGTTTGCCAAAGTTTAACAACATCGACAAGCACCTTTGTATCTCATAAAAACTATGGATTTTAAAGGTTTGTGTTGTCAAGCTAATTCACATTAGACGTAATTAGTAATTAGTCATCAATCATCAATCATCAATCATCAATCATCAATCATCAATCATCAATCATGAGCATTAATTCTAAGAATACTAAAGCCGAAATCTTAGCTGCCTACAAAGAGCTAGAGAAACAGAAGAGAAGTCTAGAATCGCAGATTGCGCAGCAAAAAACAAAAAAAGCGATCGCCGCACCAACTACCCCTGCCATCGCCAATGTTAAACCAGTAGCAGTAAATAGAAATAAGAGTTTTGATGGAGATTTGACCCAGACGATTCAATCATTGAAGAAGATCCAGAATGGTTTTGGTGGTGCGGTTAGCAATCTTTCGGAACAGTTAATTACTGAGGCAACTGAGCTTGAAACCGTCAGAGAAGCGATCGCCACAGAAGCAAAAGATTTAGAGAGTTTACACCAGCTTACAGATATTGATGAGTCTACGATTGATTTTCTGCTCGACCAATATCAGGCATCAACAAAGAAATTCACAGAAGAATATGAACTACAGCAGACTCAGGATGAGCGAGAAATTGAAACATTAAAGCAAGAATGGATCAAAGAACAACAAGCCCATCACAAACTGATTCTGGCTCGTCAGGAAAATTACCGTAAAAATCAGCAGAGAGAGCAAGAGGAATATCAGTATAATCTCGATCTCGCCAGAGATTTAGACGAATCTGAATATGCCCAGCAGCAAAAACTAATACAGCAAGAACTAGCCGAAACGCTGCAACAAATTGAGCAGCAGTGGCAAGAGCAGGAAGCGGAAATTGCCCAGCAAGAGCAAGAATATGCCGCAGCCGCCGCTAAGGTAATGGCTTTTGAATCGCAGCTAGCCAGCAAGGTTAAGCAGGGAAAAGAAGAAGGTAAGGGAATCGGCGCGTATCAAGCCAAAGTCAAAGCCGATCTGAGAGAACGAGAAATCGAGGGAGAAAAGCAAAATTATCAATTGCGCATCGAATCTTTAGAGGAAACAATCAAACATCAATCCAGTCGTCTAGGTAAGCTAGCTCAACAGCTCGATAGTTCGCTACAGCAAGTGCAGAGCTTGGCAGTTAAAGCAATTGAAGGTACAGCTAATCGTAATTCTTTTGAGGCGGTAAAAGCGATCGCTCTGGAGCAGGCAAAAACCTCTCAGCGAGGAAAATAAGGGAAATAATTTTCTGTTAAATGCTCAATGTTAAATGTTAACTGCTCACAGACTGTCTTAATCGACGAATGCGATCGCTGTAGCTACGCATGATTTCTATGGCAAACATGGGGGTCTGCTGGACGGCAAATAGGAAGTTTTTCCGCTCGATAAATGCTAATTTACAGTCAGTTTTGGCGATCGCGGTTGAGGCTCGTTGACTATCAAAATGCACCAAGGCACCCTCGCCAAAAATATCGCCTTCATGAATTGTTTCTAGAACTTTACCGTTGACTGAGATTTCTATTACCCCTTCGACAATCCCATACATCACGCTTCCCGAATCTCCTGTTGAAAAGACCACATCTCCTGCTTGGAAACTTTGAGGTTCTGGAGCTGTTTGAAAAATTCCTACGGTTTTAACTGGTGATAGCATTTTGCCTACCTCCTTTAATGTATTCCCTATAGATGCTTGCTTGGCGGACAAGATTTTGACTGCATCTTAAGCTAACAATAGGTTAACAGATAGTTAAGAGAAATAATGTCAAGATTAATTAGGGAAGCAAAAATAAGACTGCTAGGCTAATTATTCTCTGGCAAGTCTCGTTCCGTTTTGAGCCATCTGCTTTGGGGTTCGATCAAGAATTTGAAATAGATGGGAATTTTGCCCAGAATATAAAAAGGAATGGCAATTAGATTTCTCAAGGGTAGATCGGCACGTCCAAATTTGACCCAAGCTAAGAATACTCCACTAAGTAAAAAAGCCCCCGCAATAGTAATAATAATTGCTGGAACTAGGGAAATATTAGTTAGAAGAGCAATGCCCCAGATAGCAACCATAGCAGTAAACCAAGCCAAAACCAATAGTGATAGAGGCGGAATCAAAATATCTAACGCCAGACCCAAAGCCGCAAAATTACCTGTTCTCACAAATGCCTTGAGTAGTCGAGGAACTTCGACGAGAATCATCTCTAGGTGTCCGTGTTCCCAACGTGACCTCTGGCTTTGAGCAGCCTTGTCTTTCATCAGACGACCCATTACTAAAGCCTGTTCGCAAAATACGGGAGTGGAGCCAGCTAATGCCAAATCTACGGTTAACTGCATGTCGTCAGTAGTTTTGCTACCTGCCAAAGAGACTTCGTTAATCAGTGACCAAGGAAACGCCATGCCCGAACCCGTGAGAAGACAGTGCCAACCCAAACGATTTAGACCCAAAAGACGGACAAGATTTTTTACCTTGATCGAAAACATCGAGATGTTATCTTTAAGGCTGGGATTTTCAGGCTGTTCCATCAGATAGGTTGCCTGTACTGGTCTGCCTGTGGCGATCGCTTTACGAGTAATATTGCTGATAGTATCGGTGGCGACAATGCAGTCTCCGTCTAGAATTACTAATACTTCTGGTGGATCTGCTTGAATCTGCTGCATGGCATAATCGAGGGCATAGCCTTTACCGCGATCTGTTTGATGCTCTCTTTCTAGAACTTCTACTCCTGTAGTCCTCGCTAGTTCGGCAGTATTATCGTGACAGTTATCGGCAATCACAACCACACGATCTTGTTCCGCTAGCTGGGTTTGTAATCCCTCGATGACCTCCTTAATTTGTTCTGCCTCATTGTGAGCAGGAATCAAAATTGTGGTTTTCGGTCGCTGAATAGTTTCTAGGTTCAAACTAGATGATGAAGAAAAGAAAGCTGCCAAACACTCTATGAAAAATATCAAACAGGGAATCAAAACTATAATTCCCACCGTCAAAAAAATAGAGTCAACTACAGTATTAAATTCCATTCGACTAATTTTAAACCTTAGCTATTCAGTAATATCATATTAACCTTACGTAATATATTTGCCATGACGATAATTTGTACTTCGTGTGTCAATCTTGCTTAATTTCTGATGATAATCATGTTAAATTTGACTGAGAGGCTTTTGTGTTTAAGGTTTCGACCCCTTCATGTAATAACAGTTATCATTTACTCTCAATCTAATAAAGCTGTTTAATCGCATGTTTGATTAGTTAGCGATATGAATAAAATTATTGTTGAAATAATTACTGCAATCTAAATTTAAATTAATATGCTTATTTCTATCTGTATTATTACTTTCAAGCGCCCTGAAGGTCTGAGAAGACTGCTTGAGGCAATTAACAAGCTCACTTTTGAGCAGATAGAGTCTCCAGAGATAGAAGTAATAGTGGTCGATAACGACACTAATCATGTAGCGGAACAAGTCTGTGAAGCGATCGCCCCCGACTTTCGCTGGTCTTTGAGACACGATGTTCAGCCTCAAAGAGGAATCACTTACGCTCGTAATAAATCTGTTAGTTTAGCCAGTCAAACAGCGGATTTTGTCGCGATCATTGATGATGATGAAACTCCCGAACCATCATGGTTAGAAGAGTTATTGCTAGCCCAGTCAAAATATGAGGCGGATGTAGTTACGGGTGCCGTTGTCCCTAAGTTTTTGGAAGCTGATGTTCCCGATTGGATCGAAAAAGGGAAGCTATTTGACACTCCTCGCTATAAAACGGGTGAAGAACGTCACGTGGCATTTACTAACAACGTCATGGTTAGGGGCGAGATCATTCGTCAATATAATCCCGTGTTTGATAACCGTTTTGCCATTACAGGGGGAGAAGATACGCACTTCTTTTTGAGTTTAGACGAAGCGGGGTATAAGATTGTTTGGGCAGATGAAGCACTAGTCTACGAATGGGTTCCAGCTTCTCGGACTAATTTGAAATGGATCCTCAATCGGGGTTTTCGGACTTGGGGAACTCATAGTCTGGTAGAGAAAGAACTGTATCCCTCTTTTCAGGTGCGGATTGTCCGCATGATCAAGGGTTTGGGTTTGATTATCCTGGGCATAATAGGCTTTATTCCTGCTTCTCTTTTGGGTAAATCGGCGATCGTCAAAGCTTTATTATTTATCTATCGGGGTGCGGGAACTTTTGCGGGCTTGTTAGGAGTAGACTATGAAGAATATAAGACGGTTTCCTCTGAGGTGGGTCAGTGAACAGTCAACAGATCGGCAATAATTTTCTTCAGTATTTAGTTGTTGACTATCGAAGTTAGTAATTCGATTCAGTACAAAGTAAATAAATATACCAATGTAAAATATTTCAGTTTGTCGAATTGAGATTTGCGATAGATTATTGATGTCTATTTGCACATTGATCGGAACATCGCTTTGAACAATTCTTGTTTTGAACAGTTTGCTCCCATTGCGGCGATCGCAACTCACTCTTCAGCCGCCCAAGTATTAACTCCTCTGGTACAGGACAACTGTATTCAGCTGCATTTACCTAGTTCAATCGAGCCAGAGAGTAATTCCCAACGCTACGACCACTCTCTCAAGGAATATCTGGCTGCAATCTGGGATGAACATCAGGCTTTTGTCTTTTGTTTGGCTGCGGGGGCAGTTGTTCGTCTGATCGCTCCCCTACTGAAGCACAAGGCAGAAGATCCTGCGGTAATCGTCATTGATGCCCAGGGAAAATATGTAATTAGTCTCTGTAGCGGACATCAAGGTAAGGCAGATTTATTAGCTCAGGCGATCGCCGCGGCGATTGGCGCAACGCCGATAATTACAGGAGCATCTCATGGTCTAGATTTACCGGCAATGGATACTTTGGGTTTTACTTACGGCTGGCGTAAGGGAGATGGAGACTGGACAGGAGTACTAGCCGCGATCGCCAAACAAGGTCAGGTACAGGTAATTCAAGAAGCAGGTTCGATGTTGTGGCAAGAGCATCTGCCCGAAAAGCATCCCTTTAGCTTCGGCTTTGCTGAACTGACAGATGAAACTCAACCTCAAGGGAGGATCTGGATTAGCCCTACCAAACGTAAGATTGCCCCCAAAAGTAATTTGCCCAAAGTACAGTGGCATCCAAGAGTATTATGGATCGGCATTGGCTGCGAACGAAATACTTCTAGAGAATTAATCGAGCGGGCAATTGATGAAACTTGCCAGGCTTATCATCTGGCGAAGGAGGCGATCGCGGGCATAGCCAGTATCGATCTCAAAGCTGATGAGAAAGGAATTGTCGAAGTCTGTCAACGGCGCAACCTAATCTTTAGAACCTTTACTGCCGAACAGTTAAACGAGGTGGAAGTCCCCACTCCTTCAGTGGTAGTAAAACAAGAGGTGGGAACCCCAAGCGTTGCCGAAGCTGCGGCGGTGCTAGCGGGGCAAAATTTGCTGGTAGCCAAACAAATCTTTAAGTCGGATGATGCTTCGGGTGCCGTAACGGTAGCGATCGCTCAAGCCGAGCAAGAATATATTGGGCATACGGGCAAGCTATATCTAGTGGGCATTGGACCAGGCAGTCTCAATCAGATTACTCCTGCTGCTAAAGCAGCGATCGCCGAAGCCGATCTAGTTATTGGCTACAAACTCTATATCGAGCTAATCAAATCTCTTAAGCGTCCAGGACAGATCGTCGAAGCTTCGCCCATCACCCAAGAACAGCAAAGAGCAAAAAGGGCGATTCAATTGGCTCAATGGGGTCTAACGGTGGCGGTTGTTTCCTCTGGAGACTGCGGGATTTACGGTATGGCAGGTTTGGTTTTAGAAGAACTACAGGCAACTGGCTGGAACGGCAAAGAACCTCAGGTGCAAATCTTTCCTGGCATATCTGCCCTGCAATCGGCTGCCTCTAGAGTTGGCGCACCGCTGATGCATGACTTCTGCGCAATCAGTCTCAGCGACTTATTAACTCCCTGGGAGATGATCCAAAAACGTCTGCATGCCGCAGCAAGCGGCGATTTTATCACCGCGCTTTATAATCCGCGATCGCAGACCCGCACCCAACAAATTGTGACCGCTCAAGAAATTTTTGCTCAACACCGTCAGTCTGATACGCCAGTGGCGATCGTTCATGGCGCATATCGTGCAGATGAACAGGTTATTTTAACTACCATTGAGAAGATGCTGGAGCAACCAATCGACATGCTTACGACAGTGATTATCGGCAACACGACTACCCGCAACCATGCTGAATGGATGATTACCCCTAGAGGCTATTTGGGTTTTGATTCGCAAGCTAATAGTGCTGAATAATTGAGCTTTTTAGTTAAAGGCGATCGCAATTAACTTATCCCTACCTGTTCGAGCAGCATCAGACTCGAAGTATAGTGTTGCAATAGCCATACTTTTCTTTGACTGACGGCTTTAGAGCCAAGTACAAAAGATTAAGTTTCTAGTCTGCATAAGGAAATTGTGGAACGTGAGGCAGCAAACCAACATCACCCAGACAGCTAGATAGTTCTTCGTACAAGGAAATTGCCCCAGACTGAACTTCAGCATAATTATTAATCGCTTCGCGATCGAGAGGGAATGCATCTTGGTCGAGCGCGATCGCCGATGCCTGAGTTTCCAACTTGTTGTCTTGTTCGTCGATTGAGCCAAACAGCAGACTACGATTGGGATTAAGGCGCAGGTAAGCATCTGGTTTTTGAGTCCCAAGACTATTTCGCATCAAAGATACCGTGTTGGCTTGAGTAATAAAAGATCTGGGCTGATTCATCGCAGCTCGAATATTATGTCTGCCAAGGGTTAGCTCGTAAATATCCCCCGACTGCTCGCATAGCAGCCGATTATTATAGGCTGCTGAATTACTCAATTCCAGGGCAATTTGATCTATTTTTTGTGAGTTGGTCGCAATTAAATTTCGGGTCGTGTTCAGTTGACGACTCTGTTGCCAGGCAGCCAGCTTATTTGCGCCACATTGCCAACCGACTAAAATTGACCCCAGAGCGATCGCTATTCCTGCCAATGCTTTCTTTTTCGGTAACGGTTTTTGTTTAAATAACTCTTGAGATGCATTTGCAGCAGCTTGATTGGCAATCTGGGCTTCCCAACGGCGATAGATCAGATTGAGCTTTGCTTCGTGTTGATGAATGAAGTCGAAGTAACGAGTTTCGGTTTCTTTATTCACTGCCAATTCCCTTTTTGCGATTCAGTTTGTACTAGCCTAAGATGACCCTAGCAAAAACCCAGCAACCTTTGTAGTTACCTGCTGTACTTTTCGGAAATTTAGTCGCGCTCAAAGGTTTTTAAATTAGAATTTAAAACTAGAAATAGTTGCGACATACTTCTTCTGGGGTAGCTAGTCCAGAAGAAAATCTTTCTGATAATTCTGCATTATGCCAGAACTTGATTATCTTCCTGCCTACATATTCGGGAAAAAAGTAATGAAAGAAGTGGTGTCCTTCGGGACTTGTCCACAGCAGATCGCCATCTTTAAGATATTCTGACCATCCCTGTAAAGCAGAGCAGTTAACTATACCGTCGTTATTGCTGCCGCAGACCATCATTGGCATTGATACTCCTCCCGATTGAATTCGATCTTGCTGATACAAGGAATGCCTGGTTGGAGCAGTGTATAGATCCTGCTTAATAATTTTTATTAGATTATTGATATTTGACGGACTTTGATAACCAAACATCATTTGAACCATCCGAGTCAAAATCGCTGCTTGACTATCGGCAAGTAGTTTACGCATTTGGTAATACTGTGACTGCCAATCAACAGAAGGAGACGATCCAACACCTAACAAAGTCAACGATCTTACTCGGTGGGGATATTTGCGGGCATAGAGTAAGGCAAGTAAGCCACCAGTACCATGACCTACAAGATTGGTCGCCTGAGACTTGCACTTGAGATAATCATGCAGCAAGGTTAAAGCTATATCCAAACTGCTTGCTTCATCAAGGTTTTGACCATATTCCCAATAGGCGATCGGAATTTGTTTTGAGAGGTAGCGCATAATTCGACCATCAAAATGCTTGAAACTAGGATTAGCATTAATCCAGACTGGCGCAGTCATAAGAGAGTTGTTCATTTGCAGAGATTGATGAATTTGGCTTTTAATTGGTAATACGGCGGAATTTTTCTGCTGTCGCTACACTGATTTTGGCAGGAGGAAAACGGCGCATTCGCGCCAGCGTCGCAGAGCGACTTTGCCCCGACAGGGGCTGTCCACCTGCGGGCGCATGTTCCATATCCGAAGGTGTATCCTTTAGGACTCCTGCGTTGGCAACCATTACACATACGGCGCTGATTATCATACAGAAAGTCGCGGCAACCGATGGCATTTTCCGACATTGCCGCCACAGGATTTACCGTACATTTGAGTCGGTAATCTCCAGTGAAATAAGCACACTTATCGCAGGGTATTTGGTGCAGACGCTGGAGATGCTCGATCGCCTTTTTAATAACTACAACGAGCCGTAGACTCAAGCAAGTAAAAATTATTGTCCAAACGCTGAAACACAAGACTAGACGTATCATAAGCAAATGACTCTAGTAATTGGCAAGAAGAAAAGGGAAAAGGAAAGATGAATGCTAAAACACTATTAAATTCAGCATTTGTCATTAAAAATGACCTCCTTTTCCCCATCTGGGAGGAGAAAACTTAAAACTTTTTTGCAAGGCTTTTAGCTGCGGAGGTAAAGCGTCCTATTCGTGCAAAACTACACCACAGCCTCTTTCATCGGTTCAACTCTAATTTAAAAAGAACTTTAAAATTGAGATATCCCCTGTTTTATTTGCTTACGGCTTAAGGTTCATCGCCAAAAGCTAACGATCAAAGAGCAAATTCAGACTTGAGTTGTGTTGTCCAGGTTTGAATTCGCTCATCCGTCAATTCGGATTGATTATCTTCGTCTAAGGCTAGTCCCACAAACTTACCACCTTTATCCGCTTTGGAACTTTCGTGTTCATAGCCGTCTGTAGACCAATGACCGACGGTTTCGCCGCCCAAGCCAGAAATCTTTGATTCTAAGATTCCCATGGCATCCTGAAAATTATCGGCATACCCGACCTGATCGCCAGTCCCGAAATATGCCACTTTTTTGCCGCTGAAGTCGATATTATCGAGGTCATCTTCATAGAAACCTTCCCAGTCAGCCTGTAGACCGCCAATATCCCATGTCGGACAGGCAATTATAATGCGATCGTAGTCGGCGAAATCGCTATCCGAGACATCGGCAATCTCGTGGAGTGCGACAACGCTATCTCCTCCCAATGCCTCCTGGATTGCTTCGGCGGCTGCTTCTGTTTTGCCTGTAGTCGAACCGTAAAATAGACCAATCTTAGCCATGATTATCATTCCTCTAAATTTATTGTGTAGTTTTGTGAGTAATCTAGTTTCTCGACTTGTAATAAGTTTTTTAGTCAGAGATTTAGATCAAAATTACTGAGAATATTTATTAATTGCTTAAAAGGATGTAAGCCTTTGTAAGATAAGCAATTAGATCGTTTAAGAGAAGACTGTTGCCTTTATTCCTTGAAGAAGAAGGAATTAGGTATTTATCGCTACCCAATTCCTCATCAGGCGTGAGAAAAATTCCTCTTTTGCATCATACAGCTTATTGCTAATTAATTGCAATAAAACCAAGAAATTAGATTGTCCCGCTCAAGATCGCTTGCAGCACTTCAAAGTGATCGTAAATTTGATAGGCAAAGAAAGCTCCACCCATGCCACCAACCAGAAAAGCCAGGGCAAATTGATTCCAACCGCGGGTGGTTTTTAGTTCAGTTGGCAGATCGGGATTAGCAGTAGAGTAGGTCGGAAAATCAGAGCGCCATTCTTGGTTAAATGAGGCTGCACCATAGATCAATAAGCAAGCTGTCAAAATAATAACTAATCCAGCCGCACTCAAGAAACCATAAAGGTTTCCCTGTTCGGTATTTCTCTGGGGTCCTAAAAGCGCAAAGGGACCAAAGAGTAAATATCCATGTGCCATGCCGATTTCCAAGCCTCGAAACAGAGGGGATAAACCCGAACGATAGAAGGGAATATTGCCCAATAGCCAGCGACTAAAGTCGGAAGAATTTAGAGGTATGTTTAAATTACCCACAAAAGGCTCTTCCGTAATTACTAAGGAAGGATTGTCAGAATTAAAATCAAATCCCGCTTCTTCGCTTCTTGATCGAGTAGCATGCCAGATATGACCCAAAAGAAACAGAATAGCAAAGGCAACATGAAATGTTGTTAACCATCCTCTAGCCGAAACTATTCCCGAATCATCTCTAATTGCACCCACTACACCATAAAACACTTCAGGATATGCCGTGGCGTTGACATGACAGAAATAGGCAGCCAAAAAGCCCATGTAGGCAATTGCCCCTAGACTATAGGAGAGATAGGCCTCCCCCGAATATACGAGAAGGCGACGCGCCCAGCCAAAAGGCTTGGTAGCAAAATGCCAAAAACCACCCAAAATACAAATTGTGCCGATCCACAAATGACCGCCTACTATATCTTCCAGGTTGTTGACGGCTGCCATTCCTTGTTTGCCAAAAGCCCCAAACAGGTAGCTAAAGATGGTCAGTGGATTAACTGTTGGGTCAGTAACAATTCTTACCTGTCCTGTCGATCCCGCTCCAGGGTCGAAAATGCCGCCCCAAAACATGGCTTTAAATACTAGTAAGAAAGCGCCGATACCTAATAAGACTAGATGAATGCCCAGAATCGTAGTCATCTTGTTGGTGTCTTGCCAGTCGTAACCAAAAAAGCCAGTAAAAGTGTCGTCCTGCTCTAGTATCGCTGGTGCAATTAAAGAGTGATAAATACCTCCTGCACCCAGTACTGCGGAAGAGACTAAGTGCAATACTCCCACGACAAATATGGGATAGGTATCGATAATCTGTCCTCCATCTCCTACTCCCAGACCCAGCGTAGCTAAGTGGGGTAGCAGAATTAAACCCTGTTCGGACATGGGCAGACTAGGACCATAGCGAGATAACTCAAATAAAGTCATCGCTCCTGCCCAAAACACGATAAGTGCGGCTTGAGCTACATGCGCCCCTAGTAATCTGCCCGATAAATTATTCAGACGAGCGTTGCCTCTCCACCAGGGAATATCGGCATAGTTATTGACTCCCTGTGGGCTGTTGATGATGGCGGTCATAATTAAAACCTCCTTGTATACTTATTGCTTTTTATTATCAATAAACTTCTCAATTACCATACAGGTAAAATCCAATTATTGATAATTATTTTTATAGTTATGCAAAAAGTTATCCAAAATTACTTGCTAACTTGACGGCATTTTTTGACGACAAGGCAATGTAAACAGAAGCTAAACAATGGCTTGAACCTTCTGCAAGTACTGATATAAAGAGCTGTAATCAATAAAAAGCAGATGACAGGCGATCGCTCTTTATTAAGATATTTTAAGATAATTTTGCTAATAGTTCTCAATAATGCAAGATAAAGCTGTTGCTAGCTTATTGAGAATATTATTAGTAACAAGGATTACAAAATTAATTAAGAGGTTTCGTTTTGCAGACATACGATAAACCGCAAGTTAAGTATGATTGGTGGGCAGGAAATGCCCGTTTTGCCAATCTGTCTGGCTTATTTATTGCTGCTCATGTAGCGCAAGCTGCACTCATAGTATTCTGGGCTGGAGCATTTACATTTTTTGAACTATCTAAATTCGATCCGACTCTACCAATGGGAGAGCAAGGATTAATTTTAATTCCTCACCTAGCGACATTGGGTTTGGGTGTGGCTGAGGGTGGTCAAGTTGTTGATACCTATCCGATGTTTGTCGTTGGTGCAGTGCATCTGATCTCTTCGGCAGTATTGGGTGCAGGCGCGTTGTTCCATACCTTCAAAGCACCAGCCGATCTTAAAGAAGCTCAGGGAAAAGCTCGCAATTTCCATTTTGAATGGGGCGATACCAAACAACTAGGGCTAATTCTCGGTCATCATCTACTGTTTCTCGGTATAGGCGCGTTAGCGCTAGTTGCCAAGGCAATGTTCTTTGGCGGACTGTATGACGTTAATATTGAAGACGTGCGCGTCGTCACCGATCCGACTCTCAACCCCGCAACTATCTTTGGCTATCAAACTCACTTTGCCCAAGTTGATAACCTCGAAGACTTAGTAGGCGGTCATGTTTATGTTGGTTTCTTGCTTATTGGTGGCGGAATCTGGCACATAATTACCCCACCTTTGGGTTGGGCAAAGAAACAGCTCATCTTTTTGGGAGAGGCGATTTTATCCTATTCCTTGGGTGGTATTGCCTTAGCTGGCTTTGTCGCTGCCTACTATTGCGCGGTGAATACCTTAGCTTATCCTCCAGAATTTTATGGCGCACCTCTAAGTATCAAATTAGGTGTCGTGCCTTACTTTGTAGACACAGTGGCGCTACCTCCAGGCACTCATACTGCTCGCTGCTGGTTATCTAATGCTCATTTCTTCAGTTAGAGCGAAAAAATATGACAGCTACAACAAATATTTCCAACACTGACTATAGTTGGCTATCGGGTAATGCTCGTTTAATCAATTTATCAGGTCAACTATTGGGGGCACATATTGCCCATGCAGGACTAATCATGTTCTGGGCGGGGTCAATTACTTTACTAGAGTTAGATCGTTACGTACCAAACATTCCTTTAAACGAACAAGGACTATTATTGCTGCCAAATCTGGCTCGTTTAGGCTGGGGCGTGGGCGCAGGTGGGGAGGTTGTCAATCTGTATCCTTATTTCGTAATTGGTATGCTCCATCTAATTGCTTCGGCGGTATTGGGTGCAGGAGGATTGTTTCACGTTTTTCGTGGTGCGGCGAATCTCAAAGAGGCTTCAGGTAGGGCTGCAAAATTTCATTATGAATGGGACGATCCTAAGCAGCTAGGTTTCATTCTCGGTCATCATCTGCTCTTTATAGGCGCTGCGGCATTGCTGTTTGTGGGCAAGGCAATGTTTTGGGGCGGAATCTATGATGCTGTGGCAGAAAATGTACGCTTAGTTACCGAACCGACTTTAAACCCCGTAACTATCTTTGGCTATATCTTTGGCTTTAAGGATGGGGTTTGGAATCCTTTAGGCATGGCTGCGGTAGATAATCTAGAAGATGTTATCGGCGGTCATATTTGGGTCGGGGTCGCCTGCCTAGCGGGTAGTGCTTGGCATATCGTCAAAGAGCCATTTGGGTTTGCCAAAAACGGTTTAATTTATAATGGACACGCCATACTTTCCTACAGTTTGGCGGGTGTGGCGCTGATGGCGTTTACTTCGGGCTATTTTGTAGCTTTCAATGACATTGCTTTTCCTACCGAATTGTACGGTGCAAATCTCAGTCAGTTTGCGGGAGTGCAGTTTACTCTGTGTGCTGCTTTCCTGGGTGGTCATGTCTGGCATGCTCTAAAGTCGAATTCTGAAGCTGGAATTTTAAGTGAAAACGACAAGTTTAACGCGGTAATGACGGGATTTGTCGTTCTGGCGATCGCCGTTATTAGTTTAATTTTGCTTTTAGTCAGAGTATAGGGCTGTAGGCATACGGTCGAATCGAGTCCGTCTTTTCTGGAGGGGAAGCTGATCAGAAATAATCAAACTCTAGCGATCGCCAAAACTAATCGTAAATTAATGTCTATCAATCTTAACTACAGTCGATGTTCTCCAGGCGATCTCTCCCCATAGTAAAAATAGAGATACAGTTTATATTGCACCTCTATTTATATTCCGTCATTAATTCTAATGATTAGACTTTGGCTTCTTCGACTAATTTATCCCAACCTAACTCTTTCAAGTTATTGTTACGACGCATAGGACGAGTGGCTAATTCCAAGATATCTCTAGCGTTGGTAAAGCCATGGATCTGAGCAAAGGTAAATTCCACCGACCACTTAGTATTAATACCTCTGGCTTCTAGAGGGTTAGCATGTGCCATTCCAGTAATTACGAGGTCTGGCTTGAGATCGTAGATACGTTGAATCTGGTTATAGTTATCAGGTTTCTCAACGATAGTCGGTAAGGGAACACCCATCTCGTTACAGGTTTTCTCTAGTAGCTCTAACTCCGCTTTTTGGTAGCGTTTGTCCATGTAGGGAATGCCAATTTCAGGACAGGTCATGCCACAACGGATCAAGAAACGCGCCAGAGAAACTTCTAACAGATTATCTCCCATGAAGAAGACCGACTTGCCGCGAATCAGGCTGACATAGTCTTCTAGGTTTTGCCAGATCTGCGCTTCTCTTTCTTCTAGTCCTTGGGGTTCTATATCTAGTACGGAACAGATTTTCTCAATCCAGGCTCTCGTACCATCAGGACCAATGGGGAATGGCGCGCCAATTAGCTTGGTTTTGCGGCGACGCATGAGGGTTGTCGCCGTGCGGGATAAGAAAGGATTAACTCCCGATACATAGTAACCTTCTTCGATTACGGGTAGTTCGGTAAAGCGTTTTGATGGTAGCCATCCCGATACTTTAATCCCCTGCTTCTTCAGTTCGAGGGTTAAGTTTGTCACCACAGGATCGGGTAACGAGCCAAATAAAACCAAGGGCTTATGATCTTTATACTCAGATTCCTGCTGGGTAACGTCTTCTTTCTTACGTCCAAAGTTGAGCAGACTGGAAACAGCATTACGTTCTTTTTTCTCTGCTTCCTGCTTTGGTGCTTTAGTAGGACACTTGTGCGCCATTGCTGCCAACACCGTATCTTCCCCTTGAGTAAAGGCGTAGTCTAAACCATTGGCACGAGCGGTAACAATCGGAATTCCAATTTCAGCCTCTAGTCTGGGTGCCAAACCTTCCAAGTCCATTTTGATGATCTCGGTGGTGCAAGTACCAATCCAAACAATAACCGAAGGATTGCGATCGCGTTTAATCTGCAAACACAGTCTTTTTAACTCTTCGTAGTCGTTTAATTTAGCAGAAATATCACCTTCTTCCAATTCTGCCATCGCGTAGCGCGGTTCAGCGAAAATCATTACTCCCATGGCATTTTGTAGGAAGTAACCACAGGTTTTGGTGCCAATGACGAGAAAGAAACTATCTTCAATCTTTTGGTATAGCCAAGCTACACAGCTAATCGGACAAAAGGTATGATAGTTCCCAGTTTCGCATTCAAAGTTTAATGCGCTAGGTTGTGTCGGTTCTTTAGCCAGGGTCATGTTCTTGTATATTCTCTCCTAATGTACGAAGACGCAATATATTGCGCCTTTACTTGCAAATAGCGATCGCCAATGACTACGTCCTCGAAGGAGGATAAACGTTCAATGACGAATGTTCAATGAACTAAACCATCATTGTGTCTAGTTCTTCTTCTGCGGTTTTAGGCGCTTTATCTTCAGGGGGATTGAGGTAGTAGTCTGACAACAAGGAGAACAGGTCTCTATCCTGCGCCTCGTTCGGGACAACTCCTTCTGGTGCCGCTAAAATCTGGTCGGCAATATTGAGGTAGTAGTCGCAGACAAAAGCCAGGGAAGGATCGCCTTCTGCCATTTCAAAGAGGGTTTTACCCTTCACACGAGATACGCGAATGTCTTCGATTAGGGGCAAAATTTCTAGTACAGGCATTGGTACATGCTCGATATACTTATCGATCAAATCTCGCTTGGATGTCCGATTGCCAATCAGACCAGCCAATCTTAAGGAGTGAGTGCGGGCTTTTTCTCTAACTGAGGCGGCAATACGATTAGCCGCAAACAAAGCATCAAAACCATTATCTGTAACGATCATGCAGTAGTCAGCGTAGTTTAAGGGAGCAGCAAAACCGCCACAGACTACGTCACCCAAGACATCGAACAAGATCACGTCATATTCGTCAAAGGCATTTAATTCTTTGAGCAGCTTAACCGTTTCTCCTACAACATAGCCGCCACAACCTGCACCCGCAGGAGGGCCACCCGCCTCAACGCAGCTAACGCCACCATAACCTTCATAGATTACGTCTTCGGGCCAGATATCTTCGTAGTGAAAGTCTTTTTCTTGAAGAGTATCGATAATGGTAGGAATTAAAAATCCTGTGAGGGTAAAAGTACTGTCATGTTTGGGATCGCAGCCAATTTGCAATACTTTTTTACCTCTTTTTGCCAAGGCTGCGGAAATGTTGCAGCTAGTTGTGGACTTGCCGATTCCACCTTTGCCATAAACTGCTAATCTAATCTGCCCCACTTGTGTCTCCTCTGCTGTATATATTGAGAATTTGTTTGAGATGAATAATGGCGACGCTCAGTCGTAGTTCTTGCTTTGCGTCTATATTTGCAATTATGGGCGAATTGACAGAGAAAATAAAGCTGCATTATCTTTCAAAACAAGAGATAAAAAAAGTTAATCAATAGATTAAATAGTCTAAGCCATCTGAGCATCTTTAATTGCTTCAGAATTAACTTTTAAGCTTAAAAACTAATTTTATGTCTTTAAATATATTAATTGTGGACAATAAGCAAAAAAGCTTTCTATATATTTGTGGAAGGAAAGATTAATCAATTCTATAGCTAAGGCAAATTTATGACCCAATCTTGCTCGAAGCTATTTTGGGCAAGAGGTTTGAAGGCAAATACTGTAGAAAGAAACGAGTATAAATACTGATCGCGATCGCCAGCTCAGACGAGAATAACTGGTGACTTAGCTCACAAACTTGAGATTAGGAAACAGAGACTCAGTTTAGGTAAAGAAGAGTTAATTTTTGGTTTTATACTCCGAAAGTGTCAACATTTATAAAGCTCTGGAACTTTATGACCTGAGATTCAGGAGTGATATTGATGAGCAAAGATAGCAGCCTGAGTGCGATCGCGAAGATCTAAAGAGCGTAAAATGCTGTTGACATGATTTTTTACCGTTCGTTCGGTGATGTACAGTTGAGCGGCAATTTCCTTGTTGCTGTGTCCTGTGGCGATGAGTTGCAGCACTTCCTGTTCTCTGCTGGTTAGGGGCAAAGGTTCTTTGTCGGGTATCAATTCAGGTTGTTGATGATGGAGCGTTTTGGCAAATAAGCCAGGTCCCATTTGAGTGTAGCCTTGATTGACCGAACGAATTGCCTGAGCCAATTCCTTAGAGGGAGTGTCTTTGAGCAAATAGCCATCAGCACCATAAGCCATAGCTTGGGCTACATAGCGATCATCATCAAATGTAGTTAGCACCAAGATTTTAATTGCGGAAGCTTGTTTTTTGAGTAGGCGAATTGCCGCTACGCCATCCATAATGGGCATCCTAATATCCATCAGGACAATATCTGGTACAAGTTGTATCGCCTGAGCTACTGCCTGTTCGCCATTTTCTGCCTCTCCGACAATTTCTAAATCTGGTTGAGCTTGCAACAGACTGGACAAGCCTTCTCGAATAATACTTTGGTCATCTACCAGCAGCACGCGAATCATATTTGCCATCACATTTACCATAGTCAATTATCGCTCTTAAGATAAAGGGATTTCAATCCTAATCTGAGTACCCTGATTGCGATCGCTGACAATCTTGAATGTACCCTGCAAAGCGGCAATTCGTTCGGTCATACTCTGCAAACCAAAACCAGTCGTATTGATACTAGGATCAAAACCGATACCATTATCTTGTATGGTCAGATAGACTTGACCCTCGACTGTACTTAGATCCAGATTTACTTTAGTGGCGCGACTATGCTTAGTAATATTTGTTAGTGCTTCTTGAACGATCCGTAGGAGAGATAGCTCGACTTCCTGAGTTAAGGCGTCAGGTAAGTTAAGGCGATCGCAAATTTCTAAATCGCTATGGGATTTAAAATCGGCAATTAGCTGCTGGAGCGAAATGTCTGGATTAGGAGTATGGCGAAGAGTCGCCACGGAAGTCCGAATATTGCTAAGAGCCTCTTTACCAAGCTGTCTTGCTTTAGTTAGATGGAGATTTGCTGTAGTTAAATCTGTTGCCAGAAACAACGCCGTATTTTCTAGTTGAATACTTTGGGCGGTTAAATAGTGACCAACAGAATCATGTATTTCTCTGGCAAGGCGATTTCTTTCTTCTAGAGTTGCCTGGTTCTCAATTTGGGCTGCATAATCTCTCAAGCGGCGATGGGCTTCTACGAGCTTAGTTTTACTTCTACTTTCGGCTAAGACTGCTCCTACCAATAAGAGAACAAATGCCAGCACAAAAGCGAATAGCAAGGCTGAATTAAATGTCCAGCCAAACCAGACGCGACGTAACTCCGCTGGCGGTAAGCGACGCAAAATACCAGGCAGGGGTCTGCCCAAAGGTACGCCAAACAAGCGAACTCGCATTAATTCCATAACCTGTAGGCTCAAAAAAGAACTAAAGGCTAATAATGATACGGCGACTCTACCCCACCAATCAAAGAGCAAACAGGCCCGAATTACAACTATCAAAAGTAGAGCAGGAAAAATACGCTCTCCTCGACTGATTAAGGCGATCGCCAGCCAGCTCAAAACAAATCCCGCCAAAATATAAGCCTGTTGCCAAAGCTGCTTGTTTCTGGGCAACCATAAGCTCATTGAACCCAAAGCAGCAATACACAAAATCCCTGCCAGATTAAACCCTGCGGGATGAGACATGAAGCGATGACGCGGATGAGGAAGAACAAAGCTAAAAGCACCAACTAAAGAAATTCCTAGTAGCACCCATTCTAGATAGAGCAACAGCCGAAAGGGGTGTTTAAGCGAGGTGTTAGCCATAGAAAGATGGGGTTAAATACTCAATTTATCGATTGAGCCGCCGCTATGGCAATAGTCCTAAAGTACCAACCCGATTTAGGAGTATAGATCGAGGCGATCGCCGACTAATATTTTTTACGATTAGAGTAAGCAAAATTCAATTTCAGACAAGTAGATTTTCATCAATGAACAGAAAAATATTGGCGATCGCTATCGGTGCTTTAGCAATTTTACCTTTAGGTATCGATGTCGCTCAGTCTCAGGTTAACAACGTCAACAACATTCAGGAGGAAAAAATGGGTCATCACGCATCGCGAGGCAACCACGGCAAGAGAGGAGATAGGGGTAAAAGAGGAGAAAGACTGAATCGACTGCTACAGCAGCTAGATCTTACTCCCGAACAATCTGAGCAGATTGAATCAATTCAGGCAGAATCGCGGACTGCGGCTCAAGAATTGAAAGACCAGCTAGAGACGCAAGATCGAGGCATGAGGTCGCTGCTTACTAGTAATGCGACAGTAGAGCAAATTCGAGCAGAATATCAGCAGGCTCAAGCAATAAATCAGCAGTTGAGCGATAACCGTTTTGAAGCGATGCTACAGATTCGGGAAGTTTTGACTTCAGAACAAAGAGCAGAAGCGGCAGAATTAATCGAGTCTCATCGACGACGTAAAAGAGACGAAAGAGGCTAGTTGAAAAAAATTGCGATATCTTGGAAATAAATCTTAGCTGCTAATTTAATCCAAGATTGGCAACCAGCAAACCATGTTATTGAGAGTTTTCTTTTTTTCCTTAATCGGCTTTGCCGCTCTATACGTACTCAGAGGAATTGGTCTAATCACATTTATTTCGGGCGGTGTGATCAGCATAATGTTGATCTGTGCCATGGTCTCTGGCTTAAGCTGGGGAATCTGGAAGACAAGAAGGTATTAAAAGCTCAAGCTGGAGCTGGCGATCGCTAAATAACTACGACAGAGTGTCTTTTGACAGCGTTAGAAATACTGAGTTAATCTGCCTTAGATATATTGCAGTTATTATCTTTGTTTTTAAGCAAATACTTTCAATTTGACCTGAAAAAGATTACCTTTGGAGTCCTAACCTTAGCGATCGTCGTTTTAGATGAGATTGAGAGTGTCGCTGCTTATGTTCTCGAACAAGCTGCCAATGACTGGAAGCTATAGAGCCTAAACATCATTCTGCGTTCAGGCTAATATTATGTCCTCTTCGGTTAGTTATGGTTAACTCCAAGGGGGCATTTATTTTTGGCGGCAATCCCATTAAACTTTTGTTATCTAAGATTTTAGGATTGAGCAAAGTAATTTGAACGTAATTGTTATTGGCGGTGGGGCGGCAGGTTTCTTTGGCGCGATCGCCTGTAGTGAAGCAAACCCCAGCCTCCGCGTCACTCTGATCGAGGCAGGCACTAAACCCCTAGCTAAAGTGAGAATTTCAGGGGGCGGCAGGTGTAATGTTACGCACCACTGTTTCGAACCCGCTCGTCTAGTAGAAAACTATCCTCGTGGCGGCAAGGCTTTGCGGGGTGCTTTCTCTCGCTTTCAGCCTCAAGATACGGTGCAGTGGTATCAATCTCGTGGGGTCAAGCTAA
This sequence comes from Cyanobacteria bacterium J06648_1, assembly GCA_039817275.1. Classification (GTDB taxonomy): domain Bacteria; phylum Cyanobacteriota; class Cyanobacteriia; order Cyanobacteriales; family Xenococcaceae; genus Waterburya. The sequence goes on from JBCBWB010000030.1 coordinate 24,413, forward strand.
AAACTGAAGCCGATGGCAGAATGTTTCCGATTACCGACAGCTCATCCACAATTATTGACTGTCTGATGCAGTCGGCGCAAAAAGCGGGGGTTGATTTACGTACAGGAGTAGGAGTCAAGACGGTAAAACAGTATCTTGATCGCGAGGGTAAAAGCTATTTTCAGGTGGAATTAAAAAATGAGCGAGTCCTTAAATGCGATCGCCTGCTAATCGCCACGGGTAGCAATCCTCTGGGGTATCGTTGGGCAAAAAACCTGGGTCATAAAGTAGAGTCTGCCGTACCTTCTTTATTTACCTTTAACATCAAAGATCCGCGCTTGCAGGGATTAGCAGGGGTTAGCGTGGGCAATGCCCAGCTAAAATTAGGGACGGGTAAAAATAGGCTCGAACAAACAGGAGCATTATTAATTACTCACTGGGGGATTAGTGGTCCTGGGGTACTCAAACTGTCCGCTTGGGGTGCAAGATCGCTATTCGATCTTAAATACAATTCTTGCTTACAAATTAACTGGCTACCGAAATACAACCAGGAAGATTTAAAAGAGATTTTGTCTGCTCTCAAACAAACCAATCCTCAAAAGAAAATAGTTAACTATTGTCCTGTAGAATTGCCCAAACGCCTCTGGCAGAGTCTGATTAGCTACGCTAGCATCAAACCCGACAAAGTATGGTCGGAAATTAGTAAAAAAGAACTCAATAAACTCGTATCCGAAATTGCCCAGGGGCAATATGAAGTCAAAGGTAAAGGGGTATTCAAAGACGAGTTTGTCACCTGTGGCGGGGTGAGCCTCAAAGAGGTCAACTTCAAAACCATGGAAAGCAAAAAATGTCCTGGACTCTACTTTGCAGGAGAAATCCTAGATATTGATGGAGTCACGGGAGGATTTAACTTCCAAAGCGCCTGGACAACCTCGTGGCTAGCGGGACAGGCGATCGCCCATTCGGGAAACTAATCTAATGAGCGAATCAAATTGACATTTAGGGAATTGACATTTAGGAATTAGCGCCCAATATCTCTAGTAAAATATCCCCCATCTGTTTACATCCGACCTGCTTCATCCCCGCAGACATAATATCTCCTGTTCGATAACCCTGGTCTAAGACTTGGTTAACTGCTGCTTCTATTTCCGTCGCCGCATCAGGCTCATTTAAGCCATAACGTAGCATCATCGCCGCACTCAGTACCTGCGCCAGAGGATTTGCCTTGTCCTGTCCCGCAATATCGGGGGCAGAACCGTGGACAGGTTCATACACACCAGGTTTACCCGCCTCGCCCAAACTAGCAGAGGGCAACATACCAATACTACCAGTCAGCATTGCTGCCGCATCAGAGAGAATATCGCCAAATAAGTTCCCCGTGACGATCGTATCAAACTGCTTAGGGGCGCGAACTAGCTGCATTGCCGCATTATCGACGTAAAGGTGACTCAACTCAACATCACCATAATCCTCAGCTATTGCCGTAACGCGATCGCGCCACAGTTGAGAAACATCCAGGACGTTAGCTTTATCTACCGAACATAATTTTCCCTGGCGTTTCTGGGCAGTAGCAAAACCAACTTTAGCTATGCGATCAATTTCACCCACGCTATATGCCATGGTGTTGACTCCACGCTGTTCTCCTGTTTCTGTCTCAAATACTCCTTTGGGCTGCCCGAAATATATGCCCCCTGTGAGTTCCCGCACTACCATAATATCTACTCCTTCAACTATCTCTCGCTTGAGAGAAGAAGCATCAATTAGCTGCGGTAAGATAGTTGCTGGTCTGAGGTTGGCAAACAGCCCCAGTCCCGATCGCATTCCTAACAGTCCCGTTTCTGGACGTTGGCTGCGGGGCAAATTGTCCCATTTGTAGCCCCCGATTGCCGCCAGTAAAACGGCATCGCTGTGGCGACAGGCAGTTAAAGTCGCTTCGGGCAAAGGTTCTCCTGTCTCATCGATTGCCGCACCACCAATTAACGCTTCGGTAAAACTGAATTCTAGATCATGCTTTGAGGCGATCGCACCTAAGACATCAACGGCAACTGAAATTATTTCGGGACCAATCCCATCCCCAGGAAGTAAAGTGATGCGGTGCTGTTTTGTCATGATAACTATGTTCGAGCTAGTAGGTATATCGTTAGAGACAGCTACTAATCTACCATTTGCCAGGCACTTCCTTGCTATTGCTTCCGCGTAGGCAAAGAGCAATGCCAAATAGCTCAAATATCAGATTACTACCCAGGCGATCGCTAGATTAAAATAACTCTAATTACTATTGATACTTGCCAGTTATCTAGAAAATTAATTTCGCTCTAGTTTTGGCTGGATAGATTTAAGTTGTCAATTAAAAATTATTTTTGGCTGTGGCGATCGCCTACTCCTTGATTGAGTAATATTGCCGCATAAAAGCCTTTGCTTTGCCAATGCTCACCTGAAATTTAAACCCTACCCCATTCATTCTCATCCATAACACAGTGTTCCTCCGCTATAATTTGCTAAACTAAAACATCAAACTTAGTTCTTTAGTACTATAAAAATAAGCTTATGGCTCTCAATGTTGTCAATTTGGTCGGTCGCGCAGGTGCCAATCCAGAAGTAAGATACTTCGACTCTGGCTCAGTCAAATGTACATTGCCTTTAGCAGTTAGTCGCCGCAGTCGTAATAGCGATCAACCAGACTGGTTTAATTTAGAACTCTGGGGCAAAACAGCTGAAATAGCAGGAAACTATGTCCAGAAGGGGAAACAGATAGCGGTACAAGGCTCATTCAAAATAGAAACCTGGACAGATAAAAATACTGGTGGAATGCGATCGCGTCCCATTATCAAGGTAGACCGATTAGAACTGCTTGGTTCTCGTGGCGATAGTGACCCTGGCGCAGTCAGTGGCTATTCTGGTTCAGTCAGTGGCTACCCAGAATAACAGCAGCAGAGAATAAATATGAGAGATGAGGAAAATCAGGATCAGTTCTTCCATCAAGCTAGGTTTTGGTCTATTTATTTCTTGATAGCCGCAGTAATCCTCTACACCGCAAATTTAGGCAGTTTACCTCTGAGAGATTGGGATGAGGGGATTGTCGCGGGAGTTGCTCGTAATATTTGGCGTGCCGAGCCTGGTAGTCAGACTTGGCTTTATCCCACGATTAATTATGGCGATCCCTATTGGAATAAACCGCCTCTGATTCATGGACTGATCGCCCTGAGCTATAAATTTTTTGGGGTGAGCGAATGGAGTACTCGTTTAGTACCAGCCTTGTTGTCTGCCTGTTCTGTTCCTCTAGTGTATTTGATCGGCAGAGAAATTTTTCCTCGTCTTGCTACAGCAATTTTTAGCGCTTTAGTTTATTTGACCTTGTTGCCGATCGCCCGTCACGGTCGAGTCGCGATGCTTGATGGCGCGATCGCCTGTTGGCTTTGTTTAGGGGTATGGTGTTTGCTGCGAGGACGGAAAAATCATCGCTGGCTGTTAGGTATGGGTATAGCCTTGGGCATGATTTGTCTGACTAAGGGCATTATGATGGGAGTCCTGCTAGGGGGGATTCTTGCCTGCTTTATGCTTTGGGATAGCCCGAAACTGCTGCAAATATCTTATCTCTGGAGCGGATTGTTGTTGGGCTTGATGCCCGCGATTTCCTGGTACGTGCTTCAGTACCTTAATTATGGAGCAGATTTTTTGGGGATTAACTTGGGGACTCAAACATTTAATCGCATTTGGTCGCCAATCAGCACCATTTCTGCCCCACCCTGGTATTATCTGCTAGAAATAGCCAAATATAGTCTACCCTGGCTCATATTCTTGCCTTACGGACTCAAACTAGCTCTGAGTAATCGTCACCTTAGCTGGGGGAAATTAACCCTCACTTGGGGGGGGATTTATCTGCTGGCAATTTCCGTCATGAAAAGCAAGTTGCCCTGGTATGTTATCCCTCTTTATCCAGCCCTATCTTTCCTGGTAGGAGTTAGCTTAGAAAACATCTGGCGTAAAAAACAGTCAAATAAATTCTGCCAAGTCTCTTTGAGTGCAATTTCTGGCATTTGCTGGCTGGGTAGTGGCTATTATGGGTTAGTACAGCAAGTACCCCAAGTCGATCTAGCCATTATTTTGCTCGTCGCCGCCCTGAGTTTGGCGATCGCTTCATTACTGCTTTGGCAGCGTAATCGTTACTTCATTGTGGTGATAATTGGCGGTTTTTATCTAGCTCTGCTACTGCTGTTTAATTCCAGTCACTGGCTGTGGGAATTAAATAGTGATTTTGCCGTCAAGCCTGTCGCCGCTATGGTGCGAGAAAATACGCCACAACAGAAGATTTATACTAGCTATGCGACTCTACGTCCATCCCTAGAATTCTATAGCGATCGCACCATCATACCCCGATCCAAAGTTGAACTACGGCAGCTCTGGCAAGATTCATCTCCCAGTTACTTTCTCGTCGATCCCGAAACAATTTCCCAGCTTAACCTCAAGTCAATACAAGTTCTGGGTTCTAGTGGTTCATGGCAACTGGTGACTCAAAAGACTGAAGAATAAATGAGTCATAAAGAGCAAAGCTAACGCCAAAAATAAACCAAAGCCTGGTTCTGCCCATTCATTATTCAAAGACTAATTGAAAAGAGAATATTAGTGATATCCTATACCAGATTAGTCTTAACCAGCTTGAGGCTGCTCAATAGCGATCTCTTAGTTTTTCCTTAGTAAGCAACTCCAATTAGCCATAACTAGCCATGGAATTAAAATATGCCCTTGTCCATGAATGGTTAACCCCCCAAGCTACGGGAGGCTCTGAACTAGTCGTACAAGAGATTCTCAAATATATAGAAGCCGACCTATATGCTCTAATCGATTTCGAATCTGTCAATCCCCAAAGCTATCTTTATCAAAGATCAATTCAAACCACTTTCCTGCAAAAATTTCCCCAGGCTCAAAAGGGAATTCAGAAATATCTCCCTCTACTACCCCTGGCGATCGAACAGTTAGACGTCAATCAATATGACGTCATCTTGTCTTCCTCTCATGCCGTGGCAAAGGGAGTGCTAACCAATCCCCACCAGCTTCATATTTGTTATTGCCATACTCCAATGCGCTATGCTTGGGACTTAACTTTTGATTATTTGCGAGGCGATCGCAAGGGAAAAGGGCTACAGGGACTGATTGCTCGGTATATTCTGCATCGAATGAGGGAATGGGATGTGATCTCTGCCAACAGGGTTGACTATTTTATTGCCAATTCCCAACACACCGCCAAACGTATCTGGCGTTGCTATCGTCGTCCCGCCAAAGTAGTTTATCCGCCAGTTGATGTCGATAAATTCGGTTTTCAGCCAGAAAAAGCAGATTTCTATCTGACAATTTCCCGCTTGGTAAGTTATAAACAAATATGCTTAATCGTAAAAGCGTTTAACCAGCTCAAAAAGCCACTGGTAATTATTGGTTCTGGCTCACAATTATCAGAAATACGCCAACTAGCCGAGCCGCACGTCCAGGTTTTAGGTTGGCAGCCACAAGATGTCGTCCAACAGTACATAACCAGAGCCAAAGCTTTTGTCTATGCTGCTTGTGAAGATTTTGGGATTGCTTTAGTTGAAGCCCAGGCTTGCGGAACACCAGTAATTGCTTATGGAAAAGGAGGTGCTTTAGAAACAGTCAGAGATATTCGTCAGTGTCCAGAAAATGGAACGGGTCTATTGTTTGAGACCCAACAGCCAGAAGCATTAGCGGCGGCGGTAAAAAGCTTCGAACAGCTACAGTCCCAAATATTGCCCGAAAATTGTCGCCGACAGGCAAATAAATTTAGCCCAGCGGTTTTTCGGCAATCTTATTTACAATATATTGATGATTGTTATCAGGAGTGGCAATCAAAGTAGCTGATAAAGACTCTATCTAACTTTTAATTCATTAGTGTTAAAGCTCGATAGATTTATGATTAAACAGTGTGGTGTGATGAGTGAAGGAGTAAGATGACTGCAAACAGCCAGCTTGTTTCCGTCAAGATAGTACAGGGATTAATTAGAAAAAGCGGTCAAGCTTTTTTCAACTCTAATAGATTTAAATTATCCTTTTCTATCCTCAACGGAAGTTTTTATAAAAGAATATTTGATATAGTTTTTGCTTTATTGATCTTAACTATATTTTCTCCCATGTATTTGATTTTGATGATTTTGGTTGCCCTAAATTCCCAGGGACCCATATTCTATGTCCAAAAAAGAATTGGTAGAAATCATCAGCCTTTCAACTGCATTAAGTTTAGAACTATGGTGATTAATGCTGATGAAGTGTTAGCAACAATCATGCAAGATTCAGATAAGGTTCGCCAAGAGTTCCAGGAGAGCTTCAAGCTCAAGCAAGATCCTAGAATTACCAAAATCGGTCGATTTTTGCGCCTGACTAGTCTGGATGAACTACCCCAGTTCTGGAACGTGTTAAAAGGAGAAATGAGTGTAGTTGGCCCTAGACCATTGGTTCCCGAAGAGCTGCCAAAATACGGGCGTAAAATCAATACCGTACTGCAAATCAAGCCAGGAATTACTGGGTTGTGGCAGGTTTCAGGTAGAAATGACATTCCGTATCCTAAAAGAGTACAAATTGACGTGTACTATGCAAAAAGCCACAATTGGCTGCTGGACTTATGGATTATTTATAAAACTATTGGAGTAATTTTGTTCCCCCGTAACAATGGCGCTTACTAATTTCTGAAAGCATTCTAAAAATACTGGAATTTATATATTGGACTTTGTACTCTCATAATCATTTGCCTAATTCTTACCATAGAATTTAAGCTAATATCACCACGCTCCACAGCAAACTATTTGTATTTTCGGTACTATCTCGGAATATATTTTATTGTGGATGTACTATAGTGGGAAAATCAGATAATACCCAACATCAATAACTAGTAGGTAAATTAGACAAATGAGTGAAAGAAAGGTAGCTTTGATCACTGGCATCACAGGTCAAGACGGTTCATATTTGAGCGAGTTTCTGTTAGATCAAGGTTATGAGGTTCACGGTATTATTCGTCGGACTTCTACCTTTAATACTGATCGCATTGACCACATGTATATCGATCCTCATAGTCCAGAAGCCAAACTATTTTTGCATTATGGCGATCTGACTGACGGTACTACTCTTCGACGTATTCTAGAAGAAGTCAAACCCATCGAAGTTTATAATTTAGGCGCCCAGTCCCACGTCCGTGTTAGTTTTGATTCCCCGGAATATACGGTAGATTCGGTCGCCATGGGTGCTTTGCGCGTCCTCGAAGCGGTACGAGATTATCAACAGCGGACGGGCATTGAAGTTAGATTTTACCAAGCAGGTTCATCAGAAATGTTTGGCAAAGTAATGGAAGTACCGCAAAAAGAAACTACTCCCTTCTATCCTCGTAGTCCTTATTCCTGCGCTAAGGTATATGCTCATTGGCAGACGATCAACTACCGTGAATCCTACGATTTATTTGCCTGTAACGGCATCCTGTTTAACCACGAATCTCCTCGGCGTGGTGAAACCTTTGTAACCCGTAAGATTACTAGAGCCGTGGCGCGGATTGTTGAAGGGACGCAAAAGAAACTTTATTTGGGTAATTTGGACTCTAAGCGAGATTGGGGCTATGCCAAAGACTACGTAAGAGCCATGTGGATGATGCTTCAGCAAGATCAGCCCGATGATTATGTCGTTGCTACAGGAGAAACTTATGAGATCAAAGAGTTTCTTGATATTGCTTTTGGTCACGTCAATTTAGATTGGCATGATTATGTTGCCTTCGACCCACGCTATCTACGCCCAGCAGAAGTAGATCTTTTGATTGGCGATCCGACTAAAGCGAAGACAAAATTGGGTTGGGAACCATCTGTGACCTTTGAAGAATTAGTCAAGTTGATGGTTAATGCCGATTTGCTCAATCTTAATCTAGATACTCCTGACGGTTCTAAAGGTGGAGATAGTACGCTCAATCGCCGTAATTTTGCCACCATTGTTGATTAAGCAATAGCAGTAATTTAAGCCAACTGACAAATTACTTCTTAAAATACTTACGTATCCAATCTTAATTAGCAATGTTAAGTTTACAAGACAAAAATATCCTGGTAACGGGTGGAACTGGTTTCTTGGGCAAGCAGGTTGTAGATCAGCTATGTCAAGCTGGGGCAACCATTGGTAGAATTAGCACGCCGCGATCGCGCGAACTTGACCTTTGTAAATGGGAAAATTGCCAACAGGCAGTAAAAGGACAAGATATAGTTGTTCATTTGGCAGCACACGTAGGCGGTATTGGTTTAAATCGAGAAAAACCAGCAGAATTATTTTATGACAATCTGATGATGGGTACACAGCTAATTCATGCTGCCTATCAGGAAGAGATCGAAAAATTTGTCTGTGTCGGTACGATTTGTGCCTATCCCAAATTTACTCCTGTACCATTTAAGGAAGACGATTTATGGAATGGCTATCCAGAAGAAACTAATGCTCCCTACGGCATCGCTAAAAAAGCATTGCTGGTTCAGCTAGAGGCCTATCGTCAACAGTATGGTTTTAACGGGATTTATCTTTTGCCCGTTAATTTGTATGGCCCTGAAGATAATTTTGACCCCCGCAGTTCCCACGTAATTCCCGCTTTAATCCGCAAAGTTCATGAGGCACAGGAGCGAGGAGACAAAGAGCTTCCTGCTTGGGGTGATGGCAGTCCGACCCGCGAGTTTCTCTATTCTACCGATGCCGCCAGGGGAATTGTGATGGCAACTCAGGCATATAACGAGGCTGCGCCAGTAAATCTTGGTACAAATCATGAGGTAAAAATCAAGGATTTGGTGGAAACGATCTGTGAACTGATGGGTTTTGAAGGCGAAATTGTCTGGCAAACCGATCAGCCCAATGGGCAACCCCGTCGCTGTTTGGATACTCAAAGAGCAAAAGAAAAATTTGGCTTTGTGGCAGAAACAGAATTTCGCCAGGGTTTAAAAAATACGATTGAGTGGTATCGACAACACGCAGCACCAGTTTCTGTCTAACCAAAATAAACTGTCCGCAATTAGCTAAACAAAACTCAATATTTGTTGAAGAGCGATCGCCCGAAGACGAAATATCGTCAGAGCGATCGCTAATTGTTTTTTGGAGCGGAAAAAAATGCCTACAGCATGGGCAGACAAAACCAGTAAGCGCCGGCACCTATAAGCATTAAAAGTAATGGAGTAAATCCCGCAAAAGGGTTAAGGACAAATATCAGCAGCAGATCCAGGATGGTCGCTCTATACTAAAAACTATTTATTAATTTTGTTTTATTCCTAAGTTAACTTAGTTAGCGTGACAATCAAATCATCTTTAGTTATAAATATTTACTAGTAGCTAAATTTGAGTTTAAACATGCTTGAGGACGAGCTTTCAACCGCTTCCAACATCTTGTGACAATTTTCTACCTGTAATAATACGGAGAAAAACTGCTTCTAGTTATCTCACCATAAATATAAGTGGTGTATGGGAGGAACAATGTTGTGTTTGATAATTTGTTTACGCTAATTAATCATCTGTTTACGGCTATCTTATTGGTAATCTTGCTATTTGCCTGTCAAGAGCCTAAAAATCAGAAGATTGAAGGAATTCCTTTTAAGTACGAAATCCCAGCTGAATAATTTAGCATAAGATTTAGCAAAAAAGTTGCTTGGCTGTTCTCATCTGACAATTGATGTCTTAATTTATATTTGGCTTGCCATAAATTAAGTTTTTTTCCCTGACTAAAGTTTCACGTTAGAGTAGTGAAGATGAGGGCTGAGTCATATGAAAGCAACAAGAGATATTCTAATTGTCGGTGGCGGTATAATTGGTTTGGCGATCGCCATTGAATTAAAGCGCCAGGGTGCCAAAGTCACCGTAATTAGCCAGGATTTTACTCAAGCAGCATCCCACGCCGCCGCAGGAATGCTCGCACCTTTAGCCGAAAAACTGACCTCTCCGCCTCTACTAGATCTATGTTTGAGATCGCGCTGGCTTTATCCTGAATGGACACAGAAGTTAGAAGCCCTGACGGGAGTAGAAACTGGCTATTTACCCTGCGGTATTCTCGCTCCCGTATATGCCGAGCCAGAATTAACAGCTAAATCTACTTCTCAGTCGTCAGCAGTTTGGTTGGATCGAGCCACAATTCAACTATACCAACCAGGATTGAGCGATCGCGTCGTCGGTGGCTGGTGGTATCCCGAAGATGGACAGGTAGATAATCGTTGTCTGATGCGCGCTCTGTTGCAGGGGGCGCAAACTTTGGGAATTGAGCTGCAAGAAGGAGTCAAGGTAAAAGCAATTCAGCAAAAGCAGGGTAAAGTAAACGGTGTCTTTGGCACCCTGGCGCTTTAATTCAATGGCGATCGCCAAACC
>JBCBWB010000310.1:0-2934 GCA_039817275.1 Cyanobacteria bacterium J06648_1
TTGGGCAAAATCGCCGATCAATCTGTCTGCTGTATTGCGATTAAAACTATTACCAAAAGCTAGTTCTAATTTAGATGATAATTGCGAATCGCCTTCTAAACCGCTCAAGCGGTCTAAAACTATATTTAAAGCTTGTTCTGTTACCTTTGAATCTAAGGCTTCATGGTCTTCACAACTACTGTAAACATTGCCTTCTCTCTCGCTCCAATCGTCTAAATCAGTAGCAATCAAAACCCCAGCATTATCACTAGGATTATCGCCTATGTTGCTATTTAATTCATCTTTTTGCTCCCAAGGACACAAGCTAATATTTTCATTTATATCAACTATTAGATTGCCTTGCTCATTAGCATTTAACATAAGATTATCCTGTAATATTATCAGGTAATGCTATGTTTTAAGCATGAGAAAATATGCATTATTCAGACGTGTAAATAGTCATCAAAAAGCTAATACAAAAGGTTTTGTTGAGTTTGTTGAACAACAAATTTTATTTTTGGCAACCTCAGCAGCCTTTATGAAGCAGAGGTTTCGGCTATATGCTCCCGTAGCTTAATAATAAAAATGTTGACTAAATAATATTATGTGATTGAGATGCGATCGCCTTAATAGAAAACCATGAAGCTATCAAATAATAACTAATGCCAACCCGACGGCATAGTATTACAGTATCTAGATTGAAAATAAACTAGATGTTTAAGGTCTGATTAATTCGTCAACATAATCATCTAATTATTTTAGGTAATAGAGAACATATGGGGAGTTATTATCTCTATTGCTGGCATTTGTTGACCAGATGATGTCCCAATGGCGTTAATTCAGGACACCTTCCCAGAACGCCAAGTCGTAGGTGTTGGGGACAAAATATTAGCTAAAAGTAGAGAAGGAGTACAATGCATTACTCAACAGGTTCCCATCTTCAAGAAGTAATCTGAGTAACATAATCGATACTAGACAACAATCGATATTGTCGTACAAAGTTATATCGGTACAAGTCAAGTTATTAGCTCGTAGGTAGTAGATGATGTCCTGACTTGAATACGGAATACTATATCTATCTACTTTGCTTAATACTTCTCTAGGCTCTTTTACGCATCTTACGAGACATTACCTTAGAAGAATCAACTTTGGCGATCGCTTTTCGCAAAGGCATGATCCGAATCCGACCATCGAAAGAATTTGCTTGATAAACCTTATGCTGATTTAGATCAACAGCAGTCATCCAGCCGCTGTTGTGATGATATGCTCCTGTCTCAATATCCAACCAGCCTTTACCTGCGGCAATTTGTCCTGCCTTAACTCCTGGCAAAGTGAAAGTAATTGTGTGTCCTGTGATAATCAACTTGTTTTTAAATACGGCTTTGTCGCTACAGTGAAAATCTTCTCGAATCCAACAAAACTGTTCGGCATCCTGTTGTTCTAGAGGAATGTTAGGATCGACTCCCGCGTGAACTAACCAATAGTCCCCCAGATCCATATATAAAGGAAGCTCTTTGAGCCAATCAATATGTTCTTGCGGAATCTTACTATCGTAGCTGTCAACCGTAGCATGACCACCACTGTAGAGCCAGCTTTGGTAAAGCTCTACCGAGACTTCTCCTGTACCCACCACGTCTAACAGCATCTCTTCATGATTGCCCCGCAGGCAGTGATATTTATTTCGCATCACCAGATCAACAACCTGGGCGCTTTTGGGGCCGCGATCAATCAAATCTCCCAGAAAATAGATTTCATCTTCATCCGTCGGCGAAACTGCGTCGAGTAGGGCAATTAAAGTATCATAGTGTCCGTGTACGTCACCAATCACAATGCGGCGATTTTTAGTCATGCTGGCTGTTTTGACAATGTGCATTATGGGCAATTCATTCTTACTACTGAACAGTTTTACAGATAATAAAAGTAAATTGTTAACTTAATAGTAAGTATTCCCATTTAATTTAAGATGATGTGCAGGCAATCGAAACTAGTTAGAGATAGATTTTTACTCCCAACCTAATCAATTACCCAACTCAAACAAACGTTTCTCAGTATAAGAGGATAATGACCAACCGAGTAGTTCCTTTTGGCACAACGACCACTATCAAAATTCTGCAACAGCCTTCTAGTCCTGAATGGATTGCTATGGCGATCGCCAATCTGGACACCATCCTGCTCGACCATTCTCACTGTGAACGTAAAGCAGCGGGTTCAGCCCTTAATTTGATGTTTCGCTATCCTGCTCACCAAAAACTAGTCCAGCAGCTAACGGCGATCGCCCAAGAAGAATTATCTCATTTTGACCAGGTAAACCAATGGTTAGCCAAACGCAACATTCCCCTAGCTGCGCTAAATTCTCCTCCCTATTTTGCTCGCTTAAAGTCTCAGGTGCGACATGCCGAACCTGATCGCCTGATCGATCTGATGTTAGTCTCAGCCATTATCGAGGCGCGTTCTCACGAAAGACTAGGATTAATCGGCGAACACTGTCCTGACCCCGAATTAGCCAAGTTTTACCGTAGCCTGATGGCATCAGAAGCTCGCCACTATGGGATTTACTGGGTCTTAGCTGAAGAATATAGCGATCGCCCTACCATCAAAAGTCGTTTGCGGGAATTGGCAGAATATGAAAGCAGTATTTTAGCCAAGCTGCATCCCGAACCCAGGTTACATAGTTAACATTTAGAATTTAACATTTAGCATTTAACATTGCGAGACAGTTACGTTGCGGGGGTCAGATGCGGACAAGTCCCTTCTCCCGTTAAGTAAACTGTCGAGGTTTAACATTTAACATTTAGCATTTCAGTGCAGCGTAATTTACAAAACATAGCATGCAGGGAAATTATCAAAATTTCACCATTAGAGATTGGCAAGAGGGCGATCGAGAGGCAGCAGCAGGGGTAATTAAAACGGTGCTGGAGGAGTATGGTTTGCCCTGGCAGCCAGAGTTGGCAGATC
>JBCBWB010000311.1:0-2931 GCA_039817275.1 Cyanobacteria bacterium J06648_1
GATAGGATGAGGGGTTCAGACTACGACGTTCCTAATGTACCTGACGTACTGTACTTTGATCGCGGTTATGCCCTTCATGGCGCAAACTGGCATAATAATTTTGGTACGCCGATGAGTCACGGTTGTATTAACCTTCCTGTCGCTAATGCGGAATGGTTATTTAACTGGGCAAAAATTGGCACAATAGTCGTGATTCACGAGTAAATAGAATTCGGAGTCTGCCAACAATTAATCCTCACAATTTCCTCAAAATACTTTTCTAACTTATAGGTGAAGCTGCAAGACAGCATATAAATAAATTACCAAAACGGAGGTTCGTTATGACACTCAGCAAATGGCAACCGTTCAAAGAATTGAGCTCCATGAGAAAACAAATGGATCGCTTGTTTGAAGATATGCTTTCTGTTAACGACAACGATTGGATGGGATTACACAACATGGGAGGAATGTGGACTCCCGCAGTAGAGATTGAAGAAAAAGACCAAGAACTAGTTCTCAAAGCTGCAATTCCAGGGATGGATGTTAAAGACTTGGATGTGGAAGTAAGCGAAGATCGGGTAACTATTTCTGGCGAACATCAATCAGAATCCAAAACCGAAGATAAGGATGAAAACTACTTCCATTCCGAATTTCACTACGGCAAGTTCGAAAGAGTTATTCCTTTACCCATGCCAATTGAAACAGATGAAATCAAATCTGACTTCAAAAAAGGCGTGTTAACTCTTACTTTACCAAAAATGGAAGATGCGCCCAAAAGATCGGTCAAAGTACAATTACCTGAAAGTTAATGGTTAATAGCTTGGGGCGAATGGACATTCGCCCTATTCAATTGATTCGAGAAAGTATTTAATAAGGAGGATTTATTATGAATACCTATCTTAGAAAACGTTCTCAAGGTGATTTTCTGGGTCTTTGGGAGCAGTTTTGTCGCTGGATTACCAGCACCAACAATCGTATCTATATCGGCTGGTTTGGCGTGTTGATGATTCCTACACTATGCGTTGCAACCATCTGTTTTATTTTGGCTTTTATTGCTGCCCCTGGGGTTGATGTAGATGGCATTCGCGAACCTGTAATCGGCTCTCTACTAGGTGGTAATAGTATTATTACTGCTGCGGTTGTACCAACATCGGCTGCGGTTGGCTTGCACTTCTATCCAATTTGGGCAGCGAGTTCTGTAGAAGAATGGCTTTACAACGGTGGTGCTTATCAGCTAATCGTATTTCACTTTCTAATTGGTATCTGGTGTTATTTAGGTAGACAGTGGGAATTAAGCTATCGTGAAGGCTTACGCCCCTGGATTGCCGTAGCATTCTCTGCACCTTTAGCAGCAGCAACCGCTGTACTGCTGGTTTATCCTATCGGTCAGGGCAGCTTTTCTGAAGGATTGCCTTTGGGTATTGCGGGTACTTTTCACTTTATGCTGGCATTTCAAGCTGACCACAACATCTTGATGAATCCTTTTCATATGTTAGGGGTAGCTGGAGTATTCGGCGGTGCATTGTTAGCAGCTTTACACGGTTCATTAGTAACCTCAACTTTGATTCGCGAAACTACTGAAATTGAATCTGCTGACAAAGGTTATAAATTTGGTCAGAAAGAAGTTACCTATAACTACATGGCTGGACACTATGGATTCTTGGGTAGACTACTTATTCCTTGGTTTGCTAGTGGCAACCATCGAGCTTTTCATTTTCTTCTGGTAGCCGTACCGACTATTGGCATTTGGTTTGCAGCAGTTGGGGTAAGTACGATGGCGTTTAATCTCAATGGCTTTAATTTCAATCAGTCGATTTTAGATAGCCAAGGTCGAATCATTCCCAGTTATGCGGACATACTCAATCGAGCAAATCTTGGCATTCAGTCTATGCACTCCCCTAACGCTCATCATTTTCCTCTGATTCTGGCGGGTGGCGAACCTACCATTATTAGCTGATTGGATAAATAGCGAACAAATACAGAATAATTTGAGAAGCAAAAAATTATGAAGCGAAGCCTATATCTTGAAATTGAGGGAATAGTTCAAGGTGTGGGCTTCCGTCCGTTTGTTTATCAACTAGCAACAACCCTAGGATTGACGGGATGGGTCAAGAATTCTTCTGAAGGAGTGTCGATCGAAGTAGAAGGAGATCGCTCTATATTAGAATCTTTTCAAAGCCGACTATTACAAGAAAAACCTGCCCTAGCTCAAATTGACCATCTTCGCTCATCATGGGGCAATACGAGTAACTACAGCAAATTTAAAATTGAAACTAGTACACAAGGAACAAAAACAGCATTAATTTTGCCAGATCTGGCTACTTGCAATGAATGTCGGCAAGATATTTTCGATCCTCACAATCATCGCTACCGCTATCCCTTTACCAACTGTACCAACTGCGGTCCTCGGTTTAGTATTATTGAAACTTTACCCTACGATCGCCCGAATACCAGCATGAAGCGGTTTGCTATGTGCGATCGCTGTTTGGCAGAGTATCAGAACCCCGATAATCGCCGTTTCCATGCTCAACCGAATGCCTGTCCTGAATGTGGTCCTCATTTAGAACTATGGGATCGTCAGGGGAATATTCTCTCAACCCATAATGAAGCATTATTAGCAACCGCCGACGCGATCCGCCAAGGGAAAATTGTGGCAATTAAAGGCTTAGGCGGGTTTCATTTAGTAGTTGATGCCCAGGATGAAATAGCTGTCCAAAGACTGCGCGATCGCAAACACCGACCCCGCAAACCTTTGGCTTTAATGTATTCTAGTTTAGAACGGGTCAAAGCTGACTGCGAGGTATCTCCCTTAGAAGCAAATCTACTTTCATCGCCTCAAGCACCAATAGTTTTATTAACTTCTCCACTAACTAAAGATCCGCATCACCCCTATGTAGGGACTGCGATGAGTAATTAAGGCATAGGGATGGTGCGGATCTTTAGTTAGTGGAG
>JBCBWB010000312.1:0-2920 GCA_039817275.1 Cyanobacteria bacterium J06648_1
AGCCAGATCACATCGGCGACGTAAATATGATTGAGTGAACCCAAGATTGAGCCAAAAAAAGCACCCCGATCGCCTGTTAATTCTTCTGGCTCTAGAGCCAGAAGAATTAACAGGCGATCGGGGTGCTTTTTTTGGCTCAATCTTGGGTTCACTCAATCATATTTACGTCGCCGATGTGATCTGGCTAAGTCGGTTTGCCCAGCATCCTCAAAAGTATGCCGCCTTGTCTACATTGCCAGAGTTACCTAGCGATAAGTTACTAGACCAAACTGTTGCTAACGATCTCGAAACCATGACTATAATTAGACAAAAACTAGACGAGATTATTATCAATTGGTGTCAGGAACTCAAGTCTGAAGAATTGGAAACCAACCTGAACTATCACGATACTAAAGGTAATCTCTACAGGAAGAATTTTGGTCAGCTAATCTATCATTTTTTTAATCATCAAACTCATCATCGGGGACAAGTTACCACCTTAATTAGCCAGCAAGGCTTAGATGTTGGCGTTACAGATTTACTTAAGCTATTGCCCGAACAGTAATATATTCTTGAGAGCGAGTTATTGTTGAGAGTGAATTACTAAGCTACTAAATTTATCAATGCTATTAATCGAGATATTTCATCAGCTTGTTCATTAATTGGTAAACAGTAGTTGAGGGATTTATGTTGTGCTTTTTAATTAATGTTGCTAATTCACTTCTAGATAACTCTATCTGCTCATCATAGCTATTCCATAGCTTCTCTGCATGTTTTATTGCCTGCGGCAATAGATGCTCTAATTCTTCATAATACTGTTCTGAACTAATCTTGCTATACTTCTTATCCATCTTATCGTCTAGCATTTTGATAAGATTTTTTCGATGAGTTTCACTATCATAGTAAGAGTAATGCAGCAGAAACCATAGTTCAAAAGCATCGTTAGATAGAGCCAAATTAATATTATTCTGACAAGCTAAAGATATTGCTCGATTAAAATTATTCTGGTTATTATTCTCTGATTTAAAATCGCGATCAAATACGCACCATACTTCATCATCACCAGACTTTACTTCGTATCCACCGTCTTTATCTTTTAGTCTCTTTGCTTCTTCAACTAGACTCAGACTAACTCTACCAGCCCCCTTGATAACGAGGTTCACTTTAGTTTTAATTTTTCTACCTAAAGCTTCAAAATAATTTGGCTCGGTTTCTGTACCTTCACAGACTATTAGAAAGCGTTTTCGAGGTTTTCCCCTTTGACCTTTAGTAGAGTTGCGGCGACTTTGATAGCTATCTTTACTGCGCTTAGATCTCTTGCTACCAGGCTGTGTTTTTTTATGCTGCGCCATTATTACTTAACTTATCACACTTTTAAAGTCGCCGATAAAGGGTATTGCTCCATACCTGCCTTCAATATAATCACCTTCATACATGGCGTCACTAGTAAGTTCGTATTCAACCAAGGAATATAAATCAGTTGCTTCATATCGATCTTTCTCTGTAAACCAAATTTGGTCTTTTCTGAATAAGTCTTTAGTCAGTAAATTAGTATCGTGAATAGTAAAAATTAATTGAGCATTATTAGGATTAGTTTCTGTAGAATTAAATAGCTCTACTATCGTCTTGGTAATTAGTGGATGTAGTCTAGCATCAAGTTCATCAACAAATAAAATTCGACCTTCTTTAAGAGTTTGTAGAATTGGTGCAGCAAAAGCAAACAGTTTTTTTGTACCTTCCGATTCATCTCGATCCAGACCAAATTCTTCATTGGCAATGGAATTTCCATCAGAATCATATCTACGGTGAACCGTTTTAATGTCTACACCAGATAAAGTTTCTATATCAGTTATAGTTTTTCCATCTTTTTGCGCCATCTTCTCTAAAATTGCAGTAGGAAAATCCTCTAAAGATATAGATGTTTTATGAATTACGATATCGTTAATTCCTAAATCCAGTTTTCTGATTAGCGCCAGAATATCTTCTTTATATTCGTTGTTTTGCATTAATCTTAGAGTATGCAAATCATCTATGTTACTATTAATTCCCGATAAAACACCGACTGTTTTAAACCAGAGCAAAATTTGCTCGGAAACTTTACCATTAAATTGTGCTGCAACAGATAAAAACAAGGCATTAGGTCTTGTTTTAGATTCTAAAAACTTTCCCTCATAAAACCTCGTTAAGACAGTTATGTTCTGTTTTTCCCGTTCAAAATATCTGTTCTCTTGAACATTGGAAGTATAATATAACCACTCAGATAAAATTTGCTTTTTATTTAACTCAAAGCCATAGCGATATATTTTTTTGTTTAATATAAAAACTATTTCAAAAAAGGAAGGTTGATTAATAGTTTCAGTAGATAACCTAAATCTACTAACATTTATCTCGTCTGTAATTTGAGTATGAGAAGAAGAATTTAAGACAAACCAGCGCATAAAACCAAATGCTTTGATTAAATTGCTTTTACCGCTAGCGTTTGCACCATAGACCGCTGCACTTTTAAGCAAACTTAATTCTTCATCAACAGCAAAAATGTTGTTTTTATCTAAAGTATTCTCATCTAATTCAGTTTGATCGCCAAAATCTGTCGCCGCCATACTAAAGGTGACTTTTTCTTTGAAGGAAAGATAGTTAGCGACGCTGAACTCGATCAGCATAAGAGTGAAACAAATATAATTATGGCTATGCAATCATACTAACTTTTAATCTGTCATACAAGCCCAAATAATTGTGATATCTTTATTTGCTGCTTTTAACTGCTGACTAATAAACCAAACTGTGAAAAATATCAATCTATTGTAAAAATGTCCTGGGTTCTTAAACTTATCTCGATCCAAGCCAAAGAAAAGAGCGAGATCGCACTAAGAGGGTGTTTGAGAAGTTATCTTCTATACAAGTCGCTTTTTGATTTTGCCCCCCTTGCCCCCCAACTCGCGCG
>JBCBWB010000313.1:0-2917 GCA_039817275.1 Cyanobacteria bacterium J06648_1
TACCAGGTTTACTCGCTCGTAACCCATCCTGGCTAAAGATTCATCAAGCTGCTTGGAAGTTAATTCTATGCCTGACTCCAGCCTCAAACAGTACGACTGAAACACCTCTGGAGGTGGTAAATGAGGCTGCAAAGCCCTCTCCGTAGCAACTATAGCTCTGGGAGAATTAGAATCACTTGCTAACACCTGCATCTGTCCCCAGGTAATCTCTGATTCAGGGTCAAAATGGCTGTAGGGAGTTGCCTCAGAAGTGGGATAGAAATTCACCGTATCCCAACCCATTGCTTCTAATTGAGCCGCCCAGCGTCCAGCTTCTTCTAGAGTAGGACAAACTATCAGTAGATTCTGGTTTTTGGCTTGCGCCAAACTAGAGCTAACGATTCCCTTTGGTAGACGAGGAATACCGTTGAGCAATAAAGACTGCCCTTTACCTAGTTTGGTTAGTAGTTCTTTGGTTAAAGGAGATTTTGCGATCGCCCGTACTACTGATGCAAAAGCCATGTTTTAGAGGATGAGGGATAAAGTATAAGGAGTAAGAAATTTTACCCTATCTAAAAAGAGTAGCGAAAAACAGGTCTGGTTAGGGCAGGTAGATGGAAATGGGGAAAATGCGATCGCTTTTTATATTGAGTAAGTTCTAATTGCTATGAAAATAATAATATTAGCTACGATCATTTTATCGGCATTAATTGCCTCATTTCCTGCGGCGGTAAGTTTACTAAACAAAAAAACATTTGGAGCTAGTTTTGATGCCTTTGTATATTCTTTTTTAGGTGGTTTATTGGGCGGTTTTCTAGGAACGATAGCTGGTTTCATAGCAGGATACATAGTTTCTTTGATCTTTCCTCACCGCAACGGGCTTTATTCTGACAATTTATATACGTTTTTTGCGCCATTGTTTATTGCTGGTTTATGTTGGTTTATTTGTGTATTAGTAGGAGCAATTAAAACGATTAAACCTTTAATTGTATTTTTCTCAAAATAATAAATACTTAAGCATAATGAATTACACATTGTCATTGTTCTTTTCCCTTTACCTTTCCCCAAACTCAACTAGGAAATTAATTTTGCATGATTACTCATAATCTGAATAAATATCTGATGAAAACTAATGTTGTTCATCTCAAATTAATTTTGCGATCGCTAATACTAATAATTCAAAAGACATCTTTATAGAAGGTGGGCAAGCATATTTTTCTGAAAGTTTTCTAGAGTCAATAACTTTATTCGCTCATCTTGAGCTGCTAAAAGGCGATCGCTTTCTAAGTTGTAACCCCAGTCAGCGAGAAATAGTTCGACAAACTCTAGGTCTGATTGTTGTGCTACCTGCTGTAGTGCTTTTAAACGGTCTTCGACAAAAGTTAACCCAAGCTGCGTCCCTGGCTGTTGATAGCTATCACGAATAATCCGCAAAGTCTCATATTTAGGACGCTTACTCTCTTTGCCGATAATTTGCGCTACGGGTAAGTCGATACCCTGCTGCTGGAGTAGCTGCTTGACAAATCGTCCTTCTTTAGTGGTCACAATGTAGAGTTTGACTGAAGATGCGATGATCTGACCCAACTGTTCGATCATTCCAGGATAAAAGCGATGTAAAGCCAACCAAGCATCTAAATCTTTCTCGATCCAACTGTCTCTTACACCGTCTAAGCGATTGACTACAGCCTGTTTTTCTAGTCCCTCAGATTTAACTATCTCCTGGGAAACTTGTGCGAAATTATTAATCAGATCTGCTTCAGGGGTTTTTAATACTAATGCCCGTAAGAGGATTGGCATTTCCCAGCCAGTCTCAATCACAGGGCGTAAACGATAAAAACTAGGAGCAAGATCGTCAGCTACCTCTTCTGACCATATTTGCTGATAGGCTTTTTTGGTGCTGGCAAAATATTCAATTAAACCATCACAAACTACACCATCGAAATCTAACGCCAAAATCTGGGGGAAGTGGTTAGACATTATATTGTGCTAGTTGTTGATTTTTGGTTGAGTAAAGCAATAGCGCCAGGGTTCCAGTTTTATAGCTAAACAAATTCAATTTTGGGGTGTGCCAATCGAAAACCTGCCTTTTTGAGCTTTTCGTTGGATAGTTTCATATTATAGGAACGTCGGTCAGTTTGGGAATTATCCCAGGTGACAGGAGGTAAATCATGAGCCGCAAACAGTTGGGCAAGAAACTCTTTAGTCGTGATCGTTTCATCACTGTTCAAATGATAAATACCTTTTAGCTGCTGCTCTTTAGCAAAGTCGATCGCCCGTACAATATCTTCAACGTGAATCCAGTTAGTATAGTTTTCTCCCGTTCCTGGACGAGTTGTCCCCGCTACACGCCCAAAGATCTTAATCAGTTCTCTTCCTCGACCATATATTCCTGTCAAGCGCAGAATACAGGTTTTAAGGTCTTTGCTGGCTGCAGATAATAGTACTTGCTCGGTCTGAGCCAGAATTTCGCCAAACTCATCTTTCGGCTTGACGGTAATGGTTTCATCAATAACCCCGCCACTCTTATCGTTGATAATTCCATAGCTGCTAGTATAAATAACCTGCTTAACTCTAGGATTAGCCTCAATTGCCGCTACTAGGTTTTGTGCTGTTTCTAAATATGTCTGACGATAAACTTCGGGAGTACGTTGCTTAGAGCCGATACTAAGTAGGATTACATCAGAATTGCTGACTAGCTGTTTAAGACCGTCTAAATTATCTCCTGTCAGGACTAAGACTTTAGAGGCGATCTTTTCTAAATCTGCTACTTTCTCAGGGCTGGTGGTGGTAACAGCAACCTCATTTCCTGCTTCATGCCATAGACGAGCTACTCTACTACCAACATAGCCACAGCCAATAATCCCCAATCTCATACAACTAGCTCTTTGATTCTTCGTGTAAATTTGCTTCGTTTTAGTTTAACGTGGGTACGTTAAAC
>JBCBWB010000314.1:0-2906 GCA_039817275.1 Cyanobacteria bacterium J06648_1
ACTACTAGATGGAATTGAATACCGAACGGAGAGGATAAAACGTAAACCTGAAAACCGTCAACGAATTGGTTCGCTGGAAGATCTACCTGACACTTTCTTACCTGGAATGTAGATTCTAGATAATCTATAACTCTTTTTGTCTTGTATAAAGGTCTGAAGCATAGACTATACAAATTCCTACAGAAAACAAAACCAGTCATTATTCTTTAATCATTACAATTCCTCGATCTGAATCTATTTCCAGAGCAGATCCTTGTTCTAATTCCCCTGTTGCCCATTCATATGGCTCATATTCACCAAGATTTGATAAATCTGTTTCTAACCAACCAGCGTCTTGCTCTATATCCAATTTAGTTTGAGATGTATTATCTAGTTCTGCCATGATTTTTTGCCTCTTTGCGCCTTTGCCCTAAAGGATTCCTAAAGGATACCGCTTCGCATATAGCTTCGCGTCCGTCTCTGCGCGAAACATATCTAATTCTATCGGGAATAGAAAATTCGAGTCGCGGCGATCGCATTAATCTAATTTACTCTTGGGCGTTGGTGAATCAAGGTATAATTTTTTAATTTTATGATATTACATGGAATTCAAAAAGCTTAAAGCTTAGAGCTTAGAGCTAAAAGCTACGAGCAGAAACATTTTGTACGTCATACTTAAAATCACCAACGCCTACTCTTGCTCTCGTTCTAAAATACGGTCAACTTTGTTCTCAATTGTCATTAACCTGAGTAAAACTGTCGGCTGATTATCATCTAGATTGGCTAACATTCTATTTTGCCCTTCTTCTAGGCGGGTTAATCTCGATACCAAATCTTCAAGGGTTTGAATTCTTTCTTCGTGGTCGTTATTGATAGCTTGTGCCGACCTTGCCAATGATTCAACAACAGCTTCAATTCTGTCTAAACGATCGCCATTGTTATTCGCTCCATTGGTCATGGATGCTATACTCCTAATAGATTTTTAAAGTTTAAACAAGTTTCTCGACGTAACCACGATCGGAAACTTTCTTTTTTATTTTACGTTAGATTGTAATTTGATTGGCGATCGCCCGAATGGACAAAAAGCGATCGCTTGACTAAAGAAGCAAAGATCGCAACCAAGACTGCTAATTATTGGCTAGTAATCACTACAGGTACTCGTTACCCTAAAATAGCTACAATTAGGAAACAATTACAGAGCATAGCTGCATGATACCTACAGTAATAGAAAGTTCAGGTCGCGGCGATCGCGCCTTTGATATTTACTCTCGTCTACTGCGAGAGAGAATCGTCTTTTTGGGACAACAAGTTACCGACGAAATCGCCAACCTCGTAGTGGCTCAACTGCTGTTTTTGGAAGCGGAAGACCCCGAAAAGGATATTTATCTTTATATCAACTCCCCTGGTGGCTCAGTATCCGCTGGCATGGGGATGTTTGACACCATGAATCAGATCCGTCCTGATGTCTGCACGATCTGTATTGGCTTGGCGGCTAGTATGGGTGCTTTCTTGTTGAGTGCAGGGGAAAAAGGGAAGCGCATGAGTCTACCCAATTCTCGCATTATGATCCACCAGCCTTTGGGTGGCGCACAGGGACAGGCAACTGATATTGAAATTCAAGCTAAGGAAATTCTTTATCTCAAGCAGAAGCTCAACGGACATTTGGCAGATCACACAGGACAGCCTTTAGAGAAGATTGAAGAAGATACCGAGCGTGACTTCTTTATGTCGGCGGAGGAATCGAAAGAGTATGGTCTGATCGATCAGGTAATTGCTCGTCGTCCTTCTGCTAGCAATCCTCCTGAGCCTGTTGGGTAGTTAGTTCTTAGTTCTTAGTTCTTAGTTCTTAGTTCTTAGTTCTTAGTTCTTAGTTCTTAGTTCTTAGTTCTTAGTTCTTAGTCTTTGGAAATATTCAATTGTTCATTTTTGAATAGGGTGTCTAGTTCAGATGTCCCTATTTTTTTTGCTCGATTATCAGTGCGATACGATCGCGAGAATAGCCTCAGACAACGATAGTAATCCCCAATCCCTAGTCCCATCAAATTAACGTCAAACAAACTGGTGAATTAAGATATTTGAGCTTAACCTGGAAACGATAATTATCGCCTTCCAACTCTACAGCAGCAAGGAGAAAGTTTATGTTCCAGGACGTTACAGACAACAGCGGGATTGACTATACTGGAGCTTCCTATGGCATAGCCTGGGGTGACTATAACCAGGATGGCTGGATCGACCTTTGGGTGGGTAATCATGGTTCTCCTGCCACCCTATATCAGAATCAGGCAGACGGGACGTTTGCCGATGTTACCCTGTCGGCTTTTGGGCATCAGCCAAGGGCAGATTTTCACGGTGCAGCTTGGGCGGATTTTGATAATGACGGCGATCTGGATTTAATTCAGTTGGTAGGTGGTGATGTCGGCAAGAGTAGTCTTGACGATCCTGAAATTGCCAATCGGTTTTACGTCAATGAAGATGGTGTATTTGAAGATCGAGCGATCGCTCTCGGCTTAGGTTATATTGGCTCTCGCAGCAGGAATCCTCTCTGGTTTGATCGCGATGGTGACGGTTTGTTAGACCTGTTTCAAGGGGCAGGCAAGCGCAGTGATGGTGAAGTTCCTGCGACTATCTTTACTCAAAATGAACAGGGAGCATTTGAGGATATAGGCCCGACTCTGGATCTTGATTTAGATGGTTCTCGCTTTAGTTTATTGACCGATTTAGTGGGAGATAGTACCCCAGAACTAATTAACCTGATTCCCAGAACAGGTATTGCAGTCTATGACTCTAGCAGTCTAGAAGATATTACGGATACGGTCTTGGGGGAGACTTATCGCGGCGAAGATTTTATTGCTGAAGATTTTAATGGGGATTTGCAGACCGACTCAATCCTCTCCTGGTTATATAAAGATCGGGCAGCAAATCCCCAT
>JBCBWB010000315.1:0-2849 GCA_039817275.1 Cyanobacteria bacterium J06648_1
AGTCAAGTTTTTGGCGATGAAAAAGCAGATGGTAGTGGCGATCTCGATAGCGTCACCGTGTTTAATTTTCGATCGCGCTTAAATTTTGACACTAGCTTTACAGGCAGAGACCTCTTAAAAGTACGTTTGGATGCTTTGAATACGGTTCCTTTTGGTCCTGGAGAGGGAGACGATCCTAATGTTACTGGGACAAATATGACTCGTACTGCTTTTGATGAAGGTACTGACGGTTCGGTACGTATTGGCAAACTTTACTATACTTTTGCCCTTGGCGATTCAGGTAAATCTGACCATTCTGGACACGGACACGATGACCACGGGCATGACTCCCACGGACACGATGAGAAAAAAGAAGCAGATGGCGGACATTCAGAACACCTCCACGGTGCAGCCGAAGGAAAGCTATCTTTTGTGATTGATGCAGTTGGCGGGGAGTTTAATGAAAACTTTGCTAACTACAACGAATTCTTTTCGGAGGAATTAACGGGGGCAGTGTCTCGTTTTGGACGTTTTAACCCTATCTACTACCAAGGTCTAGAAGGCACAGGAGCTACTGTTAATTACAGTTTTAGTGAGGCGATCGCTCTTTCTGCGGGCTATCTTGCCCCTCGTGCTAGTGAACCGATAGAAGGTGCGGGTTTGTTTAATGGTAGCTTTGCGGCGATCGCTCAATTAAGTATCGAACCTACAGATCGTTTTGGTTTTGGTGTGAACTATTCACGGGGTTATTATGCACCAGATGAACTGGTAGTTTCGGGAGAAACTGGAAGCGAAACGGCTAATGCCCCCTTTGGGGAGGAGATTGCCACCTCTGCGGATCATTTTGGTTTGCAGGGAAAATATCAAATTAGCGATCGCCTTAGTATTTCTGCCTGGGGTGGTTTGACTTTGGCTAATGCCCAGACAGATGGGGATAATGAAGGCATTGCGGTTAATGGTGGTGATGATGCCACGATTTTTAACTGGGCAGTAACTTTAGCTTTTCCCGATCTGCTTGCGGAAGGCAGTTTAGGCGGAATTATCTTTGGGCAACCACCAAAAGTTAGTAGCAATGATGGTGGAGAAGAGGATGAGGATAGTGCTTGGCATATTGAGGCACAGTATCGCTATCAACTCAACGACCATGTTGCGATTAATCCTGGATTTTTTGTGGTAATCAATCCCGAAAATAATAGCGATAACGACACAATTTATGTCGGTACTGTCCGCACCATTTTTGAATTTTAAGTTTTAGGGTTTAGAGTAGCAGGTTATTGTTAGCCTGCTTTTTTTAAATTAGATAAAGATTAGTATTTTGATTGACTAAATATTTAGAGACTAAGAAGTTTTTTATAGCAATCGCTCAGAAACGCAGTCGCTTTTTAACAAGAAGAAACTATCCCATAAACATAAACTGGTTTTTCTTCGATGGTTACTTCTCTTTCATAGGTTAAACCAACCTTTAAAGCTACTTTTTGCGAAGCAATATTATTGGAATCGATTAGAGAAATTAAACGTTTACATCCGATAACTTCAAAGCCATAATCTCGAATTGCCATAGCTGCTTCTGTAGCTAATCCTTGTCCCCAGTAGTCTTGTTCCAACAGGTAAGCTATTT
This sequence comes from Cyanobacteria bacterium J06648_1, assembly GCA_039817275.1. Taxonomy (GTDB): domain Bacteria; phylum Cyanobacteriota; class Cyanobacteriia; order Cyanobacteriales; family Xenococcaceae; genus Waterburya. The sequence goes on from JBCBWB010000315.1 coordinate 1,598, forward strand.
CTACATCTTTTAAGTTTATTGCTGGCAAATTTTGCCAAATCAATCCTGCACGACCTATTAGCTTATTGTCAGCTTTGTGAATTACTGCCCATAAGCCATATCCATATTTGTCGTAACACTTAAAAATCCAGTCCAAAGTTGCTAAAGTTTCCTGGTAGTTTCTCCGACGCAGATATTTCATAACTATAGGATCGGCTTGAACGCTCGCTAATTGTTCTGCATCTTCCAAGACAAAATGTCGTAGCAATAACCTTTGGGTTTCGATCGTAATTAAAGCCTTCATGATTTGGTCAATTTAAGCTGGGATTGATTATTCTAATACAGATGTAAAACGATATTAGTTTTGAATAATGCGATCGCTTAAACTATGCTAAAAATTGTCAAGTTATTTTTTGATAACGATTATCATTATAATAAGATCGATCTTAGTAAATTATTTAGCCTGTATCCAAGACAAGCTATTTCAAAGAGCGATCGCATCTTATGACTTCTACCAATCAACATTTAACTAATCGTCCTCGTCGCCTCCGTCGTACCGCATCCTTACGTCGTATGGTGGGAGAAACCCAATTAACCGTTAACGATTTGATCTATCCCGTGTTCGTCATGGAAGGAGAAGATCGACAAGAAGAGATTCCTTCGATGCCAGAAATCTATCGTTATTCCCTCGATTTACTACTCAAAGAAATAGCCGATGCTGCTGGTTTGGGGATAAATGCGATCGCACTTTTTCCTCTGATTTCTATAGACAAGAAAGATAACGCAGGTACAGAAAACTATAATCCCAATGGTTTAGTACAGCGCACGATAAAAGCAATTAAACAAGAAATTCCTGAAATTACCGTTATTACGGATGTGGCACTCGATCCTTTTTCTACCTATGGTCATGATGGCATAGTCAAAGATGGCAAAATCCTCAACGACGAAACGGTAGAAGTGCTGGTAAAACAAGCAATCTCTCAAGCGGTCGCAGGAGCAGATATCGTAGCCCCTTCCGATATGATGGATGGTAGAGTGGGGGCAATTCGCAAGGGTTTAGATGCTGCTGGTCACTTCGATGTGGGAATCTTAGCCTATTCTGCTAAATACGCTTCAGCTTATTATGGTCTTTTCCGCGATGCTTTGAAGTCTACCCCCCAATTTGGCGATAAAAAAACCTATCAAATGAATCCTGCTAATAGTCGAGAGGCAATTAAAGAGGTAGCCCTGGATATTGCTGAAGGCGCGAATGCGCCAGAGCGTCGCTGACGCG
>JBCBWB010000316.1:0-2834 GCA_039817275.1 Cyanobacteria bacterium J06648_1
GCAAAGCTTTCCAGTCGTCGAAGACGACGATCTGCCGCATACGCGGCTGCGGCGCAAGGGAATGCGCGAGATTGGGGGTTGGGGGAAAGTTCCCCCAATCTGGATCTTGTATTTGGAGATAACTTCTGTAAGACAAAAAAGGACATTAGGTCTACTATTTAATTCACATTAGACGTATCATATAAACGAAAACATCGATTGCCCACTGAGCCATGGCTAATCGAGTAATGCCTGACTAAAACTACTGTCTGTTTTGACGATAAAGCTCTGTTTGTCGAGAACCAAACCAAGACAGCACATCTTTTATCGGCAAATTAATAATCGAGGTAAATTACAGGCGTCGATCTGACCTATGCGGGATTTATCAGGTGAAAAAAGTTACAATTACTGGACAACCATGGTTGATTTTCCAGCATTCTGACCCCATAGCTAAATTTTTGTAGTGGAAACCCCTCTAAGCAATTCCTTCACTTTCGATTCTATAGATTCAGCTCTAGCTGACATTAAGGCAGGTCGCTCCATCGTTGTGGTGGATGATGAAAATAGAGAAAATGAGGGAGATTTGATCTGTGCTGCCCAGTTTGCCACCCCCAGCATGATCAACTTTATGGCGGTGGAAGCAAGGGGTCTTATCTGCCTGGCGATGACGGGAGATCGTCTTGATGCTTTGGATCTGCCCCTAATGGTGAGCAAGAATACCGATAGCAACCAAACAGCTTTTACCGTCAGTATTGATGCTTCGCCCAAGCTAGGAGTTTCTACAGGTATTTCCGCTGATGATCGCGCCCTTACTATTCAAGTAGCAATCAATCCTACCAGTATTCCTGAAGATCTGGTGCGTCCAGGACATATTTTTCCTCTCCGAGCTAGAAATGGCGGAGTTCTCAAACGAGCAGGGCATACAGAGGCGGGGGTAGACCTCGCACGGCTAGCGGGACTATATCCAGCAGGGGTGATTTGCGAGATCCAAAACCCCGATGGTTCCATGGCGCGACTGCCTCAGCTGGTTAAATATGCTCAAGAGCATGACTTGAAACTAATTAGCATTGCCGATTTGATCAGCTATCGCCTCAAGCACGATCGCTTTGTCTATCGTGAAACTGTCTGCAAATTTCCCAGTAAGTTTGGTGATTTTAATATTTATGCCTATCGCAATGCCCTAGATAATACAGAGCATTTGGCGATTGTTAAAGGCGATCCGAGTGAGCTGGCAAATAATCCCGCGATGGTCAGAATGCACTCGGAATGTCTGACAGGAGACTCTTTGGGTTCGATGCGCTGCGACTGCCGCATGCAGCTTCAGGCAGCTTTGAAAATGATTGAGGCTCATGGTCTGGGGGTAGTGGTATATCTGCGACAGGAGGGACGGGGTATTGGTTTAGTTAACAAGCTCAAAGCCTATACCCTCCAGGACATGGGTTTGGATACGGTGGAAGCCAACGAACGTTTAGGATTTCCCGCTGACTTACGAGACTACGGTATGGGAGCGCAAATTCTCAACGATCTAAGCATCAAGCAAATCCGTCTAATCACCAATAATCCCCGCAAAATTGCTGGCTTGAAAGGCTATGGCTTAGAAATAGTCGATCGCCTGCCGTTGCTAATTGAGGCGACGGACTACAACGTCGATTATTTGGCAACCAAAGCGAAGAAGTTGGGTCATCTTCTATTGCAGACTTATCTCGTTACCGTTGCCATTACCTGGAAGAAGGGGGCGATATCCCCTGAAGCACAGTATGACAAGCTGGAAAAAATTCGCTATCTAGCTCAAGAGCAAAATTTCTTAGTCCAGGAAGAAGCTCGACCAATTGCGATCGCTTTATTTTCTCAGTCTCACCTAATTTTTCACTTGGGTTTTGATCAGCCAAATCTGGCGGCTGCCAACTGGCACGAAGACAGGGAACATCCTTATCTGAAAGGAGTGTTAGCAATACTAGACTGTTTGGCACAATGGCAGGATATCAGCCGTTTGGAGTTCTTAATTGCCCCAGGAGACGACCCCATGTCTGGTCTTCAGGTGCAGCTAGACCGCCAACAATATTCGGGAAAACAAAAACCGTCTCAACTTGACGAGAAGATTGCCAGCCAAGTTATTTATAGCTTAATCGAGGACAATCATTGATTTGGTAGTGGATAAAGCTTTATTATTTGGAGCAATTACCCACGACCATAGGTTTCCATGATTATTGATACTTTGGAGCAGGAAAGCCATCGAGACTATCTTGAGTACCAGACCTTTGACCCAGGCGAATCGATCACTCTCCAGGCTGATTACTATTGGCTATTGCAGTACGGCGTAGTGAAAACGTCTACCTGGACGGACACAGGAACGCCGATTACCTTGGGGTATTGGGGTGTCAATGATCTGCTAGGAGAACCTCTCTTTCTGCTTACCCCTTATCGGGTTGAATGTCTCACTCGCGTAGGAGCAGGACGAATCTCTGCCGAGAAGACAGACAAAATCATTAACTTTGTTCAGCATCAGGTTCGGCAATCTGAGGAAATACTATCCATTTTGCACTCTGATACGATTTACCAGCGTTTACGGCAAATTCTGTATTGGCTTAGTCATAAGTTTGGTCAAGAAACCGAGCAGGGCAGATTAATCGCCCTGCGTCTGACCCATCAAGATTTGGCTGAACTTGTGGGGGCAACCAGAGTAACAATTACGAAAACTATTAATCAGTTAGAGCAGGAGCATTTTTTGACTCGTCCTCAAAGAAACACAATTGTAGTTTTAGAGTAGCAAAAGACAGCAAGGCTAACTGGTTCCGACTGCACAAATCCCTATTCTGCTAAAATTAGCGACGGAAAATATCGTCATACTACCTTAT
>JBCBWB010000317.1:0-2830 GCA_039817275.1 Cyanobacteria bacterium J06648_1
AAAGTCCCGTTTTCGTCAAAGAGTTCTTCTGGCTTATAACTCTTCATCCACTCTTCTAAAAGCTTGACGTGTTCTAGGTTAGAGTGCATTCCCCCCATCGGAACCTGATGCGATCGCCAGAAACCTTCTACTTTATGCCCGTCTACGTCTTTGGGACCTGTCCAGCCTTTAGGAGTCCGTAATACAATCATCGGCCAAAGGGGACGAAAAGCTTTGTTTTGACTACGAGCTTCAGTTTGGATCTCGCGAATTTTAAGCACGCATTCTTGCATCACCGCTGCCATCTTCTGATGCATTGCTTCGGGGTCTGAACCTTCAACGAAGTAGGGAGTATAGCCATAGCCTTCAAATAAGCTATTTAGCTCTCTATGGCTAATCCGAGAAAGAATAGTCGGGTTAGCAATCTTATAGCCATTGAGGTTTAAAATCGGCAAGACTGCCCCATCTCGGACGGGATTGAGGAATTTATTGGAGTGCCAAGCTGTTGCTAAAGGTCCTGTTTCTGCTTCTCCGTCGCCTACAACACAGGCAGCAATTAGATCGGGGTTATCGTAAACCGCACCGTAGGCATGGGAGACACTATAGCCCAATTCTCCCCCTTCATGGATCGAACCAGGGGTTTCGGGCGTACAGTGGCTACCAATATAGCCAGGAAAAGAGAATTGTTTGAAGAATTTTTGCATCCCCTCAACGTCTTCGCTCTTGTCGGGATATACTTCTGAATAAGTTCCTTCGAGATAAACGGGTCCTAATACCCCAGGCGCTCCGTGTCCTGGTCCAGCAATATACAAAGTACTCAAGTCATATTTTTTAATTAGGCGATTGAGGTGGATATAGATAAAGCTGAGGGCAGGAGAAGAACCCCAATGTCCAAGTAACCTTTGTTTGATATGTTCTGGTTTTAGAGGTTCTTTGAGCAATGGGTTGTCCCTTAGGTAAATCATGCCAATTGCCAGATAGTTACAGGCACGCCAGTAAGCGTGTATTTTGCGGAGTTCTTCTGACGAGAGGACTGATTCTGATGGGATGTTCTGCGAAATAGGTGTAGAAACCATAATATTTGTTTTTTTCTATGTGGAGATTTTTTTATGTTCGAGGGCAATAATTTATCGATTTATTGCTTTGAGCGCTACCTGCGAAATATAAGAATCGTGATGCGATCGCTCCCAATCATGAGCCAATTAGACAGCGACCAGTATTTCCCGAAAGGTAATTTGCTTCCGATTTCGGTCACGTATCTTTAATAACAAATTAGAAAATACCTACAAAATTATCTTCGTAGTCTTTCCTATCGATATATCAAAGCTTTATACACTTTTAAATCAATTTCAAAGCTTAATGTTTTTATCATATTCATGATGACTCAACTATAGACATTTTTCTATATTTCAATTACGAAGCTGTTTATAGCTTGACGAAAAATATAAAGTAAACCAATGTTTTCGACAAGTGTGTTTTATGCAAGAGATCGAGCGTATATTATCTTAAAATTGGAAACGTTGAACTTTAATAGTTCTCAAAAGTATTTACTAGGTTAAGCTTGAATAATTTCTTGTGGTACGTGAAACTCCTCCCTAATCTCTACCAAGTTTATAACTTCATCTACTGTAGATGCCGAGTTGTTGAGAATATGAACGTATCTCAGTTGACGTTCTATTGCACATAGTTGAGAGTTTAGTTCGTTAGCTACTTCTGGATCTTCGGTATCTTCTAATTTGCTAGTTATCTGACCTTTCAAAACTTTGTAGTAAGACTGTAAATTTCTAAAGTAAGAATGCAGTTCTCTGACAGTAGAAATGATTGAAGTATTGCTCGCATAAAATATGGGTTTAGGACAATCCATAATTACTTTTTTCAATGATAAAGTGTAGAGTTGCTTAGTATTTAAAATATCATTTATTAGTTTTATTTAGTGTTGTCAATATAACAATTAAATTGTTTTTTAAGCATTAGATTCGAGCAGCATAATTTGTAAGATGTCGATCTTTAATTTCAGAGGAGAAGGAATATCTTTTAGAGATTGCCATCGAGCTTTAAAAACTTCTGCCTGTAGATGATAATCTTCGGGACTATTGGCTGGTTGATTGAGCTTGAGGTATAAAGTCAGGCGGTGTTGCGTTTCGCTAACAGTAGCTATCCAACAGGGAAAGGTATTAATGCCATCATTATCGGCAAAAACTAGCTGATGGGCGCGAATACCTACATAGGCTAAAGACTGTGGGATTGGTTCAATTACGTCTAAAGTGCAGTCCCAGTCGATCGCTTTAATCTGTCTTTCGGAGATCTTAGTAGCCCTAGAAAAGTTTTTACAGCCTGTTAGTTGTGCCGTTCTAAAATTGCCAGGACGTTCAAAAATATCTTGCTTGGTGCCAGAGGCGATCGCTTTTCCCTTGTCTACTACTAACAAGTTGGGGCATACTCGATAGGCTTCTTCTAGGTTATGGGTGATAAATAGAGTTACTCCCTGATAGCTAATCAAATTATTCCTAAGTAACTTCTCTTGTTTATCCCGTAAATAAGTATCCAAAGCCGAAAAAGGCTCATCTAAGAGCATAATTCCTGGTTGACTGGCTTTTGCTCTGGCTAAGGCTACTCTTTGCTGCTGTCCTCCTGAAAGTTCCCCTGGATAGCGATCGCCCATTCCTGGTAAGTCTACCGAAATTAGCTGTCGTTCGATCTCCTGTCTTAATTCCCGTCGGGATATTTTGTCTGGTATACCAAAGGCGATATTTTCGGCAATAGTTAAATGAGGAAACAGGGCGTAATTTTGGAACAAGACACCACAGGCGCGTTCGCGTGGTGGTAAATTAATATTTTTGGAAGAATCAAA
>JBCBWB010000318.1:0-2782 GCA_039817275.1 Cyanobacteria bacterium J06648_1
TCAAATCAATTAACAGTCTAGATTCAGCAGGTGATTTTAGCTGCAAATGATCAATCATCCTGCTGTGGCAAAGGAATTTTACCAATCTAGCTCAGCTTTTTCCACTAGTATTTTTCAGCATAAAGTCTCTCGACGCGGCAATTGCCTGGCTACATAATTAAAGATTGATAATCGTATTTAGTCAGTAGCTAAATAGCAAAAATATCAGAGGATAATTATGTGGCGCGAAATCAAAGCTGAAGTTGTCGAACTTAGATCTAACCTGACCTTTGCTCTCAATCTATTATTACTAGCCGTTGTTACAACCGCTAGTTTGCATGGACTAGCAGAACTAAAAAGTCAGAATATTCCCTTGACTCAAAATAACTCAGTTACCAACGTATCTGGCTCTTCATCAACTAGATTCATCGTTGAACCCAAATAGCTCTATCTGATATCGAATTTTTGTTTGAATTCGTAATTCATATTAAGTAACAGCAATCAAACCCCTCTCTGAGATAGGATCTGATTGGAATGTTTGGTTTAATTGTGAGTTAAAAAATGAATTATCTAATTGCTGTACTACCCGATCGCTTTCAGGCGGAAGAAGCTTACACAGCATTAGAAAAAGCAGGTATACCCTTGAACCGCATGAAGATTGCTGGCAAGGGATATAACAGTGCTGATGAGGTGGGACTATACGACGCTAAGGAACAGGCAAGAAAGAAAGCAATCTTTATGTCATATTGGCTTATACCCTTCGGTTTTATCGGTGGGTACGTTTTTAATTTGATTACAGGCTTAGATAATCTAGATTGGGCAGGAGATCCTGGTAATCATATTGTTGGCGGAATTTTGGGGGCACTTGGGGGAGCGATGGGCAGCGTCTTTATCGGCGGTGGTGCTGGATGGGCAACCAGCACAGCAGGAGAGACTGTATCCTACAGAGACTATTTAGACGCAAATAAATACTTGGTCTTAGTTGATAATATTGGTGGTTTTGGCGATCGCGCTATTCCCATCCTCCGTAAGCTGGCAGTAGAAACGATCCAGAGTTATGAGTCTTAGTGTCAGGTAGTAGGTAGTGGGTAGTAGGTAAGCTGTGATTGACCATTTCTCTCTCTCTCTCTTTGTTTACCGCTGTGATGCTTGTTCCTTCTACCTCAAACTATCGCTTAGAAAGGGGATTAGACAATTACTAGGGGTTTTAACTCAGCAAATTCTACTTCTGGTAGGCTGTGGTGATCTTCTTTGGCGGTGGGAGTTGCTGTGTGAAGATCGGGAACATAACCCACGTATTTTCTGGCGAAATCTTGGGTATAACTAGCAGAGTTCATTAATTGAGATAGTCTGAATTTTTGTAGTAGCTGCAAGAGGTTGTTTTCGTTGGTATTATCTCCTATCTGAGAATTGATTGTATGCAGCAGGGATTCAGAAAATTCTTGTGTCTGACGGATTTCTGGTAGGCGAATGGCAGAATAGTTTCTAAGAGGCAAATTATCATGATGGCGGTAGTAACAGGCAAAAGATTTTCCCAAAACATCGGCATCTTGAATTGCCAGATTCATTCCCTTACCACCAGCGGGGGTCATAATGTGTGCTGCATCTCCAGCCAAAAACATGCTGTTGTGCTGCATCGTCTGGGTAACAAAACTCCGCATCGTTAGCACCTGTTGATTGATAATTTTCCCTTCGGTCAATGTCCAATTATCTTTAGCTAATCGTAGCTGTAATTCTGCCCAAATGCGATCGCTCGACCAGTCAGCCGCCGTATCTTCTAAAGGAATCTGGAGATAGTAGCGCGAAACGGTGGCAGTACGCAGCATATGTCCTGCAAAGCCTCTGGGATGAACGCCATAAATAAGATGCTCGGTGGAAGGAGGTGCTTCGGCAGTGATTGCTAGCCAGGCATAATTATAAGGAGTAATTTGGGGTCGGGTAACAGATTCGGGCATAAATGAGCGGGAAACACCATGAAAGCCGTCGCAACCCGCAATAAAGTCGGAATTGATGACTATATCTCTTTCGCCTTGCTGGCAGTATACTTTTGCGCCGTGACGCTCATTATTAATCGTAATGCCCTGAGTTTCAAAGAGGATTTGTCCCCCCGATTCCTGAAATTTGTAGATTAAATCGGCAATCAGTTCTTGCTGAGGATAGGTATAGTGAGTCTGTCCCCCAGTCATTTGACTATAGTCTAGCAACACACTTTGTTCGGGGGTACGAAACTCGCATTTACCGTGGGGTTTTCCCAGTCTCAGCAGGCGATCGCTCAGACCATGTTCATTCAGGATCGATACGGTTTTATAGTCTACTAATCCTGCGCGAGAACGAGTATAAACTTCTGTTTGTGAGTATTTTTCGATGATGATGCAGGAAACACCGTATTTTCTTAAAATATTCCCGACTACCAATCCTGCGGGACCGGCACCAATAATGCAAACTTTGGTATTAATTTCTTGAGTAGCGATCTGAGTAGCCATAGTTATTTTCTGTAGTGTGTGTAAAGCAATAAATGTTCAACTCGCGCGTTCCTTGGCGGATTTTTAATCCGCAGGGTCGCTCGTCAATGTTCAATGAAATGGGTTGTGGGGAATTTCTCAGTTATTTGCATGACGGGGAAACCAGCAATAAGAACTAAATAGGTGCGATAAATTAGTTCGGCGCTGGAGTCGATCCCGAAATATTGACCCACAGAACCCGCAGGTTCGATGCCGCAGTCTAAGATTTCGCGGTAGGTTTCAATCTTGTTTTCTCGCAGCAGCTTACCAATTGGCTGACGACTAAAAATGAGTTCGTCGCG
>JBCBWB010000319.1:0-2723 GCA_039817275.1 Cyanobacteria bacterium J06648_1
ACCATTTCAAGCAGTTGCCTACCTCCGCGCTACGGCAAATCTTAGTACTGGCGGCGTGGCGATCGACCGCACAGACCAAATTCATCCCGAAAATGTTTGGCTGGCTCAAAGAGTCGCCAAAATAATTGGTTTGGATATCGCTGGCATTGATATCGTTACCTCAGATATCAGTAAGCCCCTCAAAGAAACTAAAGGTGTAATAGTTGAGGTCAACGCGGCTCCAGGCTTTAGGATGCATGCTGATCCCAGTCATGGACTCCCTCGCAACGTTGGTGCCTCGGTTTTGGAAATGCTGTTTCCCGAACAGACTCCTAGTCGGATTCCAATTGTCGCCATCACGGGTACCAACGGCAAGACTACTACCACCAGATTAACCGCCCATATTTATCGTCAAACCAATAAAATTGTGGGCTTTACCGCTACGGACGGGATTTATATTCAAGAGTATTTGGTTGAGCAGGGGGACAATACTGGTCCTTACAGTGCCGCAGCGATTCTTAAAGACCCGACGGTAGAAGTTGCTGTCTTAGAGACAGCAAGAGGAGGAATTTTGCGTTCTGGGCTAGCATTTGATAGCTGCGATATCGGCGTGGTTTTAAATGTGGCGGCAGACCATCTCGGTTTGGGTGGAATCGATACCATCGAACAGATGGCAAGGGTTAAAGGCGTGGTGGCAGAAACGGTAAAAGCTGATGGCTATGCGATTTTAAATGCTGACGACCCCCTAGTGGCGGCAATGGCAGAGAAAGTTCGCTGTAAGGTAGCTTACTTCTCGATGAATCCCGATCATCCGCTAATTATCGAACATGCTCGGCGCAATGGGCTAGCGGCTGTCTATGAAAATGGCTATCTGTCCATTCTTGAGGGTAAATGGACTCTCAGGATCGAGCAAGCAGTCAATATTCCCATGACCATGGGCGGCAAAGCTCCCTTTATGATCGCTAATGCTCTGGCTAGCTGCTTGGCTGCCTTTGCTCAAGGAGTTGATATCGAACAAATTCGTCAGGGAGTCCGTACTTTTAGAATGTCGGCAGAGCAAACCCCTGGCAGAATGAACCTGTTTAATGTCAAGGATTATCAGGTATTGCTCGATTACGCTCATAATCCCCATGGATTTAAGGCAGTAGGAGACTTTGTGCGCAATTGGGAAGGGATTAAAATAGGCGTAGTCGGTGCGCCTGGCGATCGCCGTGATGAAGATTTGATTCTGATGGGTAAGATCTCAGCGCAGATTTTTGACCAAATTATTATTAAGGAAGATCGAGATACTAGAGGTAGAGTTCGAGGAGAAGTTGCCGATTTGATTAAAAAAGGCATTTATCAGGTAAGTGTAGATAAGACTTGCGAAATTATTCTTGATGAAACAGAAGCTAGTAGTAAAGCTTTGAGTAAAGCCCAAACAGACAATTTAGTAGTGATTTTTCCTGAAAAAATTGATTCGGCGATCAAGCAGATTAAGCAATATATTTAGCCAAGAACTTCAAAGCCATCTTGGTTACTGTTCAAAAGAGAGTTCTCAGGGATAAACCAAGGACAGTCAAAATGAAAGATATAAAGATGGATTTTGATCTTCAAGATTCATCATCAAATTCAAAATCAATTCAGTTCAGCCGTAACAGGATAACGCTGCAATACCTGTTTGAGATATTGACCAGTATAAGATTTGGGATTCTTAGCGACCTCTTCTGGCGTCCCCGTAGCAATAATCTGTCCTCCCTTATCTCCCCCTTCGGGTCCCAAGTCGACAATCCAATCAGAACAGCGAATTACGTCGAGGTTATGCTCAATTACGATAAGAGAATTGCCCTTATCTACCAGGCGCTGTAAGACGTTTAATAGATGATGAACGTCATAGAAAGATAAGCCTGTGGTTGGTTCGTCAATCAGATAGAGAGTTTTACCCGTAGCGCGACGAGATAGTTCGGAGGCAAGTTTTACCCGTTGCGCTTCTCCGCCAGAAAGAGTGGGGGCGGGTTGTCCGAGTTTTATGTAGCCTAAACCGACATCTACCAAAGTTTGTAGCTTATTAGCTGCGCGGGGAATATTCTGGAAGTTTTCTAATGCCTCTTCTACCGTCATGTCTAGGACATCAGCGATGGAATAGCCCTTATATTTAGCTTGCAGGGTTTCACGATTGTATCTTGCCCCTTTGCAGACATCACACTGGACATAGACATCGGGTAAAAAGTTCATTTCGATTACGTTTACCCCCTGACCGCTACAGGCTTCGCAGCGTCCACCCTTGACGTTAAAGGAGAATCGACCCGCCTTGTAGCCTCTAGCTTTGGCTTCGATGGTTTCAGTAAAGATCGCGCGGATAGCGTCAAATACTCCCGTGTAGGTGGCGGTGTTAGAACGGGGAGTACGACCAATAGGCGACTGGTCGATGGTAATTACTTTATCGATCGCCTGTAAACCTTCGACTTCCCCTAGCTTTTTGGGAAAGGGTGTTTTTTTGGTTAGGTGATGTTTGAGTGCGGGGTGCAATAGTTCATTGATCAGGGTCGATTTACCCGAACCCGATACTCCAGTAATACAGACAAAATTGCCCAGAGGAATCTCAACATCAAGATGCTGCAAGTTATTTAGATGGCAGTCTTTGAGGGTGATGCCAAAAGCTTTGCCTTTACGTCGGGCATCAGGAGTCGCAATAACTTTTTTACCCGATGTCTATGTCCAGTGTGATGTCTGCAAAGGGGCAAGATACAATCGTGAAACCCTGC